>JBKJRV010000428.1:0-4614 GCA_046593115.1 Gemmatimonadaceae bacterium | reverse complement strand
CTGGTGCTCGACAACTTCGAACAGCTCGTGGACTCGGCACCCCTGCTCAGCGCGCTGCTCGCGGAGTGCCCGAACGTGAAAGCGCTGGTGACGAGCCAGGTGCTCCTGCACGTCTATGGCGAACACGGATTTCCCATCGATCCGCTGCCAGTGCCGGACGTCGTCCAGTCCGCTCGGCCAACCACCGCGCTGGAATCACCGGTCGTGCGCTTGTTCGTGGACCGCGCGGTCGCGGCCAGGCCGGATTTTCAGCTGACCGCCGAGAACACCGCGGCGGTCATCGGCATCTGCGCACAGCTCGATGGCGTGCCGCTGGCCATCGAGCTCGCGGCGGCACGCGTGCGATCCCATTCGCCGCAGGCTCTCCTTCCGAAACTGCGCCAGGCGCTCGACCTTCTCACCGGAGGCGCTCGCGATCTGCCGCCCCGGCAGCGCACCATGCGGGGCGCGGTCGCGTGGTGCCACGACCTCCTCGATGAAAACCAGCGGATGATCTTCCGCCGCCTCTCCGTTTTCGCCGGCGGCGCGACGGTTGCCGCCACCTCGGCCGTCTGCGCCGCCCACGCCGGCCGCTGCATGGATGACGTCGATGAAGTGCTGGCGTCGCTGGCCGATCACAGCCTCGCGCGCCGGCATCTCGATGCCGGCGGCGAGACGCGCTATACCATGCTCCGCCCGATTCACGCCTTCGCCCGGGAGATGCTCGCGGACGCCGGCGAGGTGGATGACGTCGCACTGCGTCACGCCCGGTTCTTTCACGATCTGGCTACGGAGTGCGAGCACGGCGTAGAGCAGGGCGACGAATCCGTCATCGATCGTCTGGAGTGCGAGCACGACAACCTGCGCGCGGCGCTCGATCTGCTCACCGCGCGTGGAGCCATCGCCGATGCGCTTCGCATGGCCGTGTCACTCTGGCGTTATTGGGAAGGGCGCAGCTACGCGCGAGAGGGGCTCGATCGTCTGCGCGCCATTCTGCATGTGCCGGCGCCCGAGGTGCCGGTGCGCTCGCGGCTCGGGGCCCTCTACGCCGCGGGCATTCTGGCCGACACATGCGGGGACTACGTACTCGGCAAACGGCTCTTCGAGGAACATCTCGCGCTCACCGAGCAGCTCGGCGACCCGCGCGCGACGGCGGTGGCGTGCAACAATCTCGCGGTGCTGCTGCTCCGGGAGGGAGACGCGGCCGACGCGATTCCGCTGTTCGATAGGGCGGTGGACGCGCTTCGCGAGGTGGATCTGCGCGCCGCCGCGATGGGGATCGCGAACATCGGCAACGCCGAGCGGCTACGGCAGAACTTCGAGGCCGCGCGCGTGCGGTACGAGGAGGCGCTGCGCCTGTTCGCCGACGCCGGCGACGATGCCAACGTCGGCTGGGCACTCAGCCACCTCGGCGATGTCGCCCGGGACGAAGGCGACACCGCCCGGGCGCAGGTACGGTATCGCGAATCGCTGGCGGCCTTCCTGACTCTGGGCCACAAGCGCGGCATGGCTGCCGTGCTCACCGACCTCGGTGACCTGGCTACCGCCGAAGGCCGGTTGCTGGACGCGAGGGCGGCGCTGGAGGAGGCGCTCGTCAATGCCGCCGATATGGGGGATCAGCGGGCTATGGTCCGGGTGTTCGCATCAATGGCTGCGCACGCCTCCACTGCGGGCGAGTCTGTTCGTGCGCTCCGACTGGCCGGCGCGGTCGCCGGCCTGCGCGAGCGACTCGGTGCTCCGTTGTCCACCGCGGATCATGACCTGCTCGAAACCCGGGTAGCGCTGGCCATCACCCAGCTCGGTGATGCCGAGAGTGCCCGTGCGTGGGAATGGGGGATCGGGATGTCGATCGAGGAAGTTGTGCGGTTCGTCACAGTCCCTTAAAACCCTTTGACAAAAGGGTTCCCGGCGCGCATCCTCGAAGCAGCCTGAACGGAGATGCTGGATGCCCCGCTTTCTTGTGACCCGAACGCTGCCGCCCCTGACGCACGAGCAGATTCAGGGTGTCGTGAACGGCGTGAAGAGCGCGTGCGACCAGGTTGGCGACATGACCTGGATCCGCAGTCATCTCACCGCCGACGGCAAGCATTCGTTCTGTGAGTTCGAGGCGCGGAGCGCGGACGCCTGTCGCAAGCACGCGAAGATCGCAGGCCTGCCGGTGGATGAGGTCGTGCCGCTCGGCATCGAAATCGGGCCTGTCGCTACCGTCTGAGGGAATCCACCCATGCCACGCTTCATGATCACGCGTTCGCTTCCGCAGATGACCCCGGAGCAGCTCGAGGCCGTGCGCATCGAGAGCTCGCGCGTCTGCCAGCAACTCGGCATCACCTGGGTTCGCAGCCACATCACCGCTGACGGCAAGCATTCCTTCTGCGAGTACGACGCGCCGAGTGAATTCGCGGTGCGCGAGCACGGACGCATCGCGGGCGTTCCGATTGACAAGATCATGCCGCTGGGGATGGAGCTCGGACCTTCCTGGAGCTGACGTTGCACCAGTAGCGGCGCAGCCTTCTCACCATATGCGCCTTACGCGCGCGATGATGCCATCACCCGTCCTTGTTGCTCTCCTCACCGTCGTTCTCCTCGCTGCCCCCGGGAACGCACAGGGTCGCGCCTCGAACCTGCTTTTCGAGGTGACGTTTCCGGCGACACGAAGCCGAGTCGCGCTCGACGGCCGGCTGCTGCTGTTCATCTCGAGCGACACGAGCGCTGAGCCTCGCTTTCAGGTCAGTGATGCGCCGGGCACGCAGCAGCTGTTCGGGCTCGACGTGGGCGGCTGGAAGCCGGGAGAGACGCGCGTCGTGAACGCGAGCGCGTTCGGGTATCCCGTGCGATCGCTCGCCGACGTTCCGCGCGGCACGTATCGCGTGCAGGCCCTGCTCAATCGCTATGAGACGTTTCGTCGAAGCGACGGACACGTGGTGAAGCTGCCGCCGGACAAGGGCGAAGGACAGCAGTACGCGCGTAAGCCGGGAAACC
Source organism: Gemmatimonadaceae bacterium (assembly GCA_046593115.1). Taxonomy (GTDB): domain Bacteria; phylum Gemmatimonadota; class Gemmatimonadetes; order Gemmatimonadales; family Gemmatimonadaceae; genus JBKJRV01. The sequence continues at coordinate 1,656 of JBKJRV010000428.1, read as the reverse complement.
TGTATTCGAAACCGCGCACGCTCGTCGTGGGTCCCTCGAAGACACGCGTCGTGCGTCTCACGCTCGACGAGGAGGTGCCTCCGGTCGAGGACTTCGCGAAGCAGGAGACCAGGTACGTCAAATATGTGAAAATCCGCAGCGAGCGGCTGTCGAAGTTCTGGGGACGCGACACGCACCTCGCCGCATGGGTGCTGCTGCCCTGGGGATTTGAGGAGCATCCTGACGCGCGCTATCCGCTGATGGTGAATCACGGGCATTTCCCCTCGGGCGTCGACGGCTGGCGGGAGACGCCGCCGGACTCGACGCTCAAGCCCGACTCCAGCGCGCGCTTCAGTCTGCACGGATACAATCGCATCCAGCAGGAATACGCGTGGCAATTCTACAGGGATTGGACGGGGAAGGATTTTCCGCGGGCGCTCCTGATCGAGATTCAGCACGCGACGCCATTCTACGACGACTCGTACGCCGTCAACTCGGCGAACAATGGACCGTACGGGGACGCGATTCAGTACGAGCTGATTCCCGAGATTGAGCGGCGCTACCGCGGGATCGGCCAGGGGTGGGCGCGCTTCACCTTTGGCGGCTCCACCGGCGGCTGGGAGGCGATGGCGGTGCAGATGTTCTATCCCGACGAATACAACGGCGCGTGGGTGGCGTGTCCCGATCCCATCGACTTCCGCGCGTACACGGTCGTGAACATCTACTCGGACACGAACGCGTATTACACCGGTGGGCCGTTCAAGCGAGTGCCGCGTCCCGGGCAGCGCAATTATCTGGGACACCTGTCGACGACGCTCGAACAGAGCAACCATCGCGAGCTTGCGCTGGGGACGAAGAGCAGATCGGGCGACCAGTGGGACGTCTGGGAATCGGTGTTCTCACCCGTCGGCGCGGACGGCTATCCGAAACCGATCTGGAACAAGCTGACCGGGACGATCGATCGATCGGTAGCCGAGTATTGGCGCGAGCACTTCGATCTTTCGTACATCCTGCGGCGCGACTGGCAGCAACTGGGGCCCAAACTCAAGGGCAAGCTGCGCATCTCTGTCGGCGACATGGACAACTACTATCTCAACAACGCCGTCTATCTCGTGGAGGAGTTTCTCAAGACCGCCAATCCACCGGCCATGGCGGTTGTGGAGTACGGCGATCGCGCCGAGCATTGCTGGAACGGCGATCATACCCGGGCGAATGCGTATTCACGGTTGCGGTATCCGCAGATGGTGATTCCGTGGGCTGTCGAGCGGATGCTGAAGACGGCGCCAGCTGGTGCGGATGTGAGAAGTTGGAGATACTAGAGACCGGCGGCGGCGCGTGAAAACGCCGGCTCGCACTCGCGGATTCCGGCGCATGGTCTCAAGCCGTCGCCTTTTCATCCTCGCCGCCGCGTTGGCCTTCGGCGAGCCGTCGGAACCCGAGCCGATTCGCGGAACTCCGGACATTCGCATCCTCGAGGGCGCAGACGTCACCAATACGATCGACGCGATCCAGTCACAACCTCTCGTCGTGCAGATCTTACGTGATGCATGCCAAGGGGCGGCAGGTACCGCGCGTCGCCGCGGCGTTCGAGGAGTTTCTGACGGCTCGCGCTCAAGCCGAAATTGATCGCCACCTCGGCCGGTATTAGCCGAGAAACGGCGGCATCTTCAGCGGATA
>JBKJRV010000351.1:0-5285 GCA_046593115.1 Gemmatimonadaceae bacterium | reverse complement strand
CGAAGCCGGCGCGGCCGGCTATCTTGTGAAGAGCGCTGCCGATCGGGAGCTGGTTGACGCGGTTCGCGCCGTAGCCAACGGCGACGTCTACGTCATGAAGTCGGCGGCGAACGTACTCGTGAAGGGGCTCACCCGGAAAGACCCGGCCAAGGTGGAACGCGAGGCATTCGAGCGGCTCACCGTGCGAGAGCGCGATGTGCTTCGGCTGGTGGCGCAGGGCTATACCGCTCCAGAAATTGGGGACAAGCTTTTCATCAGTCCCAAAACGGTTGACACCTACAAACAGCGTATCCACGTGAAGATGGGCCTTGCACACCGTCCCGAGTATGTCCAGCTCGCTCTTCGACTAGGCTTGCTGGACTCGACCGAGGGCGCGCGATAAGCCCCGCGCGCAGCAGTGGAAGTACGGCCGGTGCTCCGCCTCGTTTCGGCGCGACTGATGCGCAATTCGCGAGCATTATCGCCATTGCAGCCGATGCCATCATCTCGGTGGACGAATCGCACTCCATTGTGCACTTCAATCGCGGCGCCGAAGAGATCTTTGGCTATTCCGCCGCCGAGGCGATCGGGCAGCCGCTGAACCTGCTCATTCCGGAGCGCTTCCGGGACAACCATCCGGCGCACATGCAGCGCTTTGCCGCGAGTGGCGACACCTCTCGGCGCATGGGGGAGCGGCGCGAAATCTTCGGTCTGCGAAAGGGAGGCGTCGAGTTTCCCGCCGAGGCGTCCATCTCCAAGGTGGGCGACCCGGGGCAGCGATTCTTTACGGTCGTACTGCGCGACATCACGGAGCGCAAACGGATTGAGCAGAGCCAGCGGTTCCTCGCGGACGCCGGAAGGATTCTCGGCTCGACGCTCGAATACGAAGAGACGCTACACAGAGTGGTGCAGTTACCGTTTCCGACCGCGGATTACTGCATTCTCGACATTGTGGGCGAGGGCGACCATCCCCGGAGGCTCGCATCGCCCAGTGATAATCCGGTGCTGAACGCCCTGCTTGACGGCATGGAACACACCGGGATGTCCAGGAGCGCCCAGTTGCGTGAATCACCGGTGCTCAGGAGCGGGCTCGTAACGCTGATTCAGTACGGGAGCGAGCACGCCTCCCAACTCGAGGCTCTCGCCCTTCCGGCGGAGCTCGGAGTGCGGTCGGCACTCATTGTTCCGCTTCGGGTTCGGCAGCAGGTACTCGGTACCATGATGGCCCTGAGTATGCGCGAGCAGGCCTTCGATGCGCACCATGTGCAGCTCGCACAGGAATTCGCGCAGCTTGCCGCATTCGCGATTGATAACGCGCAAGCGTACGCGATGGCGCGTCGTGCGAATCATGCCCGGGAGGAAGTGCTTGCGGTGGTGTCGCATGATCTCCGCAATCCACTCAGCGCCATCGCTATGTGCTCCCGGGTGCTGCTCGAAAGTCCGCCTGCGGCCGCCGAGGAGCGGGACGCTCTGCTGGCTACCATCGTCCAGTCCACCGAGATGACGAACCGGCTGATCGAGGACCTCCTCGATCTCTCAATGATCGAAGCTGGCCGGCTTTCCATCGAGCGCCGAGCGGAAGAGGTCGCACCAATCGTCGAGCATGTGGTGCAGATGTTCATCGGTAACGCGAGCGAGCGGTCGATCGCCCTGTACGAGGATGTCTCCCCCGATTTGCCGCAGGTAATGGGCGACGCCGGCCGGATATTGCAGGCGCTCGCCAACCTGATCGGGAATGCGCTCAAGTTCACCGAGGCGGGTGGGAGAGTGACGGTGTGCGCGGAGCGGCATGACCATGGGGTCGTCTTCTCGGTGGTCGATACGGGTGCGGGCATCCCGCCCGAGCACCTCTCGCGCATTTTCGAGCGCTACTGGCAGTCGAGAGGAACCGCCCGAATTCGCGGCTCGGGGCTGGGACTGGCTATCACGAAGGGCATTGTCGAGGCCCACGGTGGGAACATCTGGGTGGAGAGCGAACCGGGAAAGGGCAGCAGGTTCTCGTTTACGATGAGGCTCCATGAATGACCGGGTACCGCACTTCAGGGAGCTTGAGCGCGATGAGTGCCTGGAGATCCTGAAGAGGAATACGTTGGGGCGCATCGCATACCGTCACCGCGAGCGGGTGGAGATCGAGCCTACCAACTACGTGCTCGATGGCGACTGGATTTATCTGAGAACGTCCAGGGGGAGCAAGGTCGCCGCGCTGGAGCACAGCCCCTGGGTCGCGTTCGAAGTGGATGAGTTCGAGGCCTTGTTCCAATGGCGCAGCGTCGTGGTGCACGGGTCCGTCCAGCAGGTGAGTGCCGACGTGAGTGGTGTGGAGACTCACGAGCATGCCATCATGGCGATGCGCATCATCATTCCCGAGACCATGTCGCCCGCCGATCCGGTTCCCTTCCGCGACGTTATTCTTCGCGTCCATCTGGGCGAGGTAGCAGGCCGCGAGGCGGAGCCCGTCAGCTAGGAACGTCAGCCACGGCTGAAACCGCTGCTGGCGTCTCACGCCCCAGCGCAGGAACGAGTGGGTTGCAGCCGTGCGGGATTCCCCTACAGTCCATGAGAGATTGTCCCGAACAGCGAGGCCTGAACCCTCACGAAGGTTCCTCCTGCTCCTGACAGAGCGATCAACTGGTTTCTCCTATTATCCCTCTCGTGAGTCGCCTATGCGGCGGTTCCGAAACCGGAGAAACTACAAATGCCCAATCACAAGGTCATCAAACTCGCCGCTCTGTTCGCAGTCATTCCCGCTGCGATTGCATGGAACAGCGCTCCAGGTGACCTGCGCCTGGGCGCGGGCAGCCGCCTCTGGATCGCCGGTACGTCCACGGTGAAGCCCTTCGAGTGCAAGGCGCCCATTGTCAGTGCGGTCATTGTCGATGTTGGCAGCGATGTCGTCGCGGCGGTGCTGAAAGGCGACAAGGCTGTTCGTGAGGTGAGCTTCACCGTCGCGAGCCGAAAGCTCGATTGCGGCAATGACAAGATGAACGAGCACATGCTGAAGGCCCTGAAGGCCACGCAGTACCCGGCCATCAACTTCAAGCTTTCCAGCTACGAGCTCGTCAAGGCGACAAAGGGCATGGATGCCGTGCTCACCGGTGCGCTGACCCTCGGTGGTGTGACGAAGACCGTCCTGATCAAGGCGCAGGGCAGAGAGCTCGCCGACGGCATGCTGGATATCACGGGAACCCACCAGGTCCGCATGACCGAGTACGGTCTCAAGCCACCGACGCTCATGGGTGGCGTCATCAAGGTCGGCGACAAAGTACAGGTGAACTTCAAGCTCGTGCTCAAGGAAAGTGCGACCGTCGCCTCCGGATCCAGGTAAACCTTCTCGGCCGCTCAGGCCAATCTTAAGGAGTCATATGAAGACCACGTCTCTCGTACTCGCGCTCTGCTGTGCGGCCCTCGTTCCCACTGTTGCCTCGGCACAGCAGGCACCAACACCCCAGAACGGTTCCGCTCGCCCGGATACGACGAAAATCGCCGTCGCCAGCGCGGAAACGCTCGCGGTCATTCCCGCGGAGGACGTGGCGGCGGAGCCGGTTGCCGCAGTCAGTCTTGTTCGTACCCTCGACATTCAGCGCACTCGGCCGCTCGATCAGCGCGGTATGCTGATGTTCGAGTATCCAAAGTTCGATATGGTCCCGTTCACTGGCTTCACGATGAGCTGGGGTGCTGCCTTCACGCAGCAGTTTCAGGGGCTGAGCCACAACAACACCGCGGCTCCCCGCATGGTGGGCACGGTCAACGCGAACAAGCTGATGGGAATCGGAAACGGCTTCAACACCGCCGCCGCCAACCTCTACCTGAACGCGCAGGTCGCGCCCGGAATTCGGGTCGCGCTCGAGTCCTACCTGTCGTCAAAGCACCACAACGAGTTCTGGGTCAAGGACGGTTACCTCCTGATCGACGAGTCGCCGATCAAGTTCATGCCGCTTGAAATGCTCATGAACTTCGTCACGGTCAAAGCGGGTCATTTTGAAGTGAACTACGGCGACGCGCACTTCCGTCGCACCGACAACGGCAACGCGCTCTACAACCCGTTCGTGGGCAACCTGATCATGGACGCGTTCACCACTGAAATCGGCGGTGAAGTGTACGTTCGTGTCGGCGGCGCGATGCTCATGGGCGGCATGACGGGCGGCGAGATAAAGGGCACGGTGCAGGCGACGGAAAAGCGCAGCCCGTCGTACCTCGGCAAGATTGGTTACGACCGTCAGCTGAAGTCGGATCTGCGCGTTCGCCTGACGGGCTCCGTCTATCAGAACTACCGGTCGGGCAGCAATACCCTCTACAGTGGCGACCGTGCAGGCTCGCGGTACAACCTCGTCATGGAGAACACCGCGGCGAACACCGTTGTGCAGGCGTGGTCCGGCAATCTCAACCCGGGTTTCAGGAACGCGGTCACGTCCACCCAGGTGAACCCCTTCATCAAGTTCCGCCGCCTGGAGTTCTTCGGAGTAACTGAAATGTCGAAGGGGCGGGCGAACGGCGAGAGAGCCAAGCGCGTGGTCAAGCAGAAGTCCGGCGAGCTCATCTATCGTTTTCTGGCGAGTGATAAAGCATACGTCGGCGCGCGCTACAATACCGTCAACGGATCGCTGGCCGGTCTGACCAAGGAGATCAGCGTCGATCGGCAGGCATTCGCGGCGGGCTGGTTCATCACCCCGGGAGTCATGTTCAAGGGCGAGCTCGTCACGCAGAAGTACAACGACTTCCCGCTCACCGACATTCGTAGCGGTGGCAGGTTCAAGGGCTTCGTGATGGAGGGCGTCGTCGCCTTCTAAGCTCCGCAGCACGACAGGAACGAGACCGGGTCTTCATGGCCGGTCTCGTTTTGCTGTATCAGGCAACTACACGGAACCGCAGGCGCATGTGACGGTGACGCACCGCCTTTGCCCGGTGCGCCCGATCTGCCGCTGCTCCTTCGTTCATGAGGCGCACCGACACGGCAGACGCGTTCACCCAACCTCTCAATGCGCGTGCCGAATCCAGCGTCCCAGTTCTCTGAGTGTGGGACGCTTGCCGTACATGAGCAGACCCACGCGATAGATCCGCGACGCCAGCCACACCGCCGCGAGACACGCGAGCACTGACCCCGCAATCGTCCCGATGATCTCGATGGCCGGTACCGGCACGAGGGTCAATCGCAGCGGCATGATGATCGGCGCAGAGAAGGGAAGCCACGACGCGATCTGCGCCAGACGGCTGCTAGGGTTGATCAGCACCGGCTGAATCATGAGCGCGCTCGCGATCACCATGAAAAGCAGCGGCTGCACCGCCTGCTGCGCTTCCTGTTCGCTGTT
>JBKJRV010000332.1:0-4143 GCA_046593115.1 Gemmatimonadaceae bacterium | reverse complement strand
ATCAGAATCCCTTCGCGAAGACTGTTTGCCTGATTCCCCGGGGTACGGGTTGGTGGCGCCCCGGCAGTGATCGGCTCGCTTTTTTTCTCCGGGACAGATTAGCTGCGGCGATCACCTCTGGAAAAGCGGATAGTGCTAAAGGACAAGCGCCAGAGGACCAGCAGGGCGAGCCGTTTACTGATTACTACAGCTATGAACCGAACTCCATCGTCTTGGTTGATGGAACGTGGACCATCTCACCAGAGCCATCTGCGGGATCGTTGGTATTAGGTACAACGGCTTCAGTTGACCGGCGCTCAGCCCCGCTGTTGCGGGCCGCTTTACTGGAGATGAGTGACTCAGCGGGTCGCGTTATCCATCGAGCAAGTGACGACTTCAGAAGCCTCTATCCGATAGAGCTTCACGCGCGCTGGTCTTGCCGTCCAACGCCGCCGTTAGTAGACGACCCGAAGAAGATTTTTGCCGACTTGGCGAGCCACAGTGGAGATGCATCAAAGGATATAACCAACAAGGTTGATGGCGGCTCGTTACTGATCAGGGCCCTCTTATTTCCAGAGGAGCATCGCTGGCGAGGTGGACCTGGAGAAAGCCGAGGACTCGGCTGGATTTTCGCATGCTGTTTCTTGCCAACTCAGGTTCCCCATCAGCTACGTCGGAACAAAAAGGACACGAGTAAAGGTTGGCCGAGCGCTTCCCCAGCCGCGCGCAAATATTACCTCGCTCGTGCAGGGAGAGGCGGGCGCGCGGACCGACTTGCACGCACACCCGAGCTGCTTCCGCTCAGTAACAGCACAGTCGTGGTCTTCGGACTCGGTTGCGTCGGCGGCCCGAGCGCATTGGAATTAGCGCGAGCGGGAATTGCCGAAATCCGTGTTGTCGATCACGACTTTGTCGATCCCGCGACGACCGTTCGCTGGCCGCGCGGCCTGACGGCGGCGGGCTTACTGAAGACGCGGGTCATCGAAGGAATCATTCGCTCTGATTATCCGAGCACAATCGTCAAGAGCGCAACCGTTCGCTTGGGTTCCATTACAGAAGGAGAGGTCAACGAGCGCCAGATCCTCAACGAGCTGCTCTCGGGTGTGTCGCTAGTTTACGATGCGACTGCCGAACCGGGCGTTCAGTATTTTTTGGCGGAGGAAGCCAGGGCTCGTGGTCTACCCTTTATCAGCGTTTCCGGAACGCAAGGAGGGTGGGGCGGAGTAGTGGTGCGTATTCGTCCAGACGACACCGAGGGGTGCTGGTTATGCTACGACTCTGCCCGAGCGAACGGTGATCTGCCTTCGCCGTCCTCTGATGAGTCCGGAGGGACCGTCCAGCCGCAGGGGTGCGCCGATCCCACATTCGTTGGAACTGGATTCGATCTGGGTGAACTGGCCCTCAGCGGTGTGCGCGCTGCCGTATCAACACTCTCTGACGGAAGGGAGGGCGCGTACCCTTCTATGGATTGGGACGTGGCGGTTTTAAGCCTTCGCGACTGCGCGGGGAAGTTGATTCCACCGACTTGGACCACCCACAAGCTTCACCGCCATCGACTCTGTCCTGCGTGCCGCGCGATTACCTAGGCATCGCTTGGATTGCCGCCTCCGCGATCCAGTACATGAAGGCGGAAGCCGACCGCGCCATGCCGAAGGAGACGGGCGGCGTGTTGCTCGGATACTGGTCCGCTGATCGTACCGACGTGGTTGTTACTGAGTGCGTGGGTCCGGGATCAAAGGCCGTACATCGAAGGAGCACATTTGTGCCCGACCACGCCTACCATGAGCGAGAAGTCGCGCGCGCATATCGAGCTTCAGGCCGTTCTATCACTTACCTCGGAGACTGGCACTCTCATCCGTTCGGGCCACTCAGGCTCAGCACGGCAGACCTGCTCACTCAAATACGAATTGGGCGGTCTGCGACCGCCCGCGCGCCAGAGGGATTAATGCTCATCATCGCTGAGAGCGAGCCGTGGAAGTTCGGAATATGGCGACTTGAGCGCACAAGGAGAATGTTGGAGCGCCTGAGGTTCGTGTCACCGATGGTAATACGTGAATACCCTGACGATCCGGAGTCTTCTCTCACTGAAAGTGAAATTTAATGCCAACAGTCGATGATCTCGCTCGAATCGCTGCGAACGGAGGTGGATTGATTCTCGACGGGTCTAGGTATGCTGTGGATGACCTTGCTCGTATTGCTTCGAACGCCAAGGCTCTACAAGCGCTCATCGTAATTCGCAACACGAACAGGTTTGGTGTCGATGACATGGCACGGATCGCCGCTAACGGGGGCGGCTGCGTAGTATTCGATTTCCTGACGAACTAGTCACCGAAAAAGTGCATGCTCCGGCGGTGATGTCGTCTCGAATCGAGGAGTAATCTTGTAGGCACGCATTAACTTGCGCGAAGCGCAATCTGCGATCCAGAGAGCCCTAACTACTCTCAATCGGGCTCGGCATACGGAAGATAGCTATGCGGCGCCGCAGGTCCAACGCGCCATCGAAGAACTTCGTGACACCGAGGCCAAGATTAATCGCGCGGTCAAGAGTCTGGCCAGCGAATAGCTAAAACTTCGCGCGTATACCGGCGTTGAGCGTGCGACCCCCCAGCGGTGCCCATGCGTCGGTGGCCCACCGCCCGTCGAGAGAACGAGAGGGCCGAAGCAGCGGATCGAACCGGGTGTGCCGAACGTTGGTGAGATTCTCGCCGTTGACGAACAAATGGAGCGGGCCGAATGCCTTTTCCACCAGCAACCCGAGCTCGAAGAACGGCTCACTCCGCGTACGATAGGGATTGTCGTCCAGCGATTGCTCCCCAGTGTAGAATAGCTCGAACCCCACGCGGACCTCACCTTCATCGCCCTTGCCCTCGGCTTCCTCGTCCTCCTCAAGCATGGCGAGCAGACTGGCGGAGTGTCTGGGAGTCAGCGCAAGACGTCGACGTCCGGGCCCAATGTCCAGGGGCTCGGACGCCTCGATGTAGAAGTGCGTCAGTGACAGGTGAAGCGATCGCAGCGCATACCGGAGCGTGGTCTCCGTGCCCGCGGTGCGCGCCACGCCGGACGCGTTGAACAGCTCGAGCGAATCCGGCGTTGAGGGGTCCGGGCGAAAGCGCGTGGTGCCCTTGATCCGGGAATAGAATCCGGTCGCGCCCAGACTGAACGGCCCGAAGCCCTGACTGACATCGAGTGTCAGATTAGATGCCCGTTCCATTCGCAAATCGGCGCCCGACCGTACGCGACTGAGACCAACTTCTTCCAGCGCATCAAAAACCGGTTGCGGCGCGGCGCCGCCGGTGCCACCCGTCAGCCGCACGGTCAGGGTGCCGAAGGGTCGCACCAGGAGAGCCAGTCGTGGGCTTGCGAGCGTGCCGAACTCGCTGTGAAAGTCGGATCGGGCGCTGAATGACAACGTCGCATGATCCAGCTCGACATCGTATTGAGCGAAGACGGCGGGAACGGAATAACGGTGGGTGAACCGGGGGACGTCGGTCGCACGAAACGACTCGATCTGCACCGCACTCCCCGCGACCATAACATGGCGGCCCCGCTTCCAGGTCAGGGCCGCTTCCGTAAACCCCGTACCCAATTGTTCGTGCTCCTCGGTCTCTCCAAAGACACGACGGCGGCGATCTTCAGTCCCGGAGGCGCGCAGCTTAAGAAATGCGGTACTCCCCAACTGAAAGCGCGCGACAACGCCGGCGTCGAACCGGCGCGTGTCCAGCGCCTGTACAAAGGGTGTCCCGTCTGGCGACGTTCTGCCAGGCAGGCTTCCCCCGATCCGGTTCTCAACCGTGAGGCCACTGGTGGCCCGAGCCGTCCGGCCCTTGCCGGAATCGTAGAACCATCTCGGACGAAACACCGCGCGTCGATACCCCGCGACGTCGCCCCAGCCATCACCATCCAGATCCCTCAGCGGCTGCCGGTGTACTCCGCCCAACACTGAATAGCCCTGCGTTCCTGTTATAGGTCCCGAGAGAAACACGACGCCATCGGAACCCTGCAGCGTCGTCTGATTCAGCAACACATCCCGCGCGTGATCGCTGGACGGCCGCCGCGAGATCAGATCGACAACGCCGCCGAGCGCTGCAGGTCCGTAGAGTGCCGACGCCGCGCCGCGGATGATCTCCACCTGCTCGAGATCCAGCGGAGAGATCTGCAGCGGCC
>JBKJRV010000279.1:0-3563 GCA_046593115.1 Gemmatimonadaceae bacterium | reverse complement strand
CGAGGCCGCGGATTGCCACCTTGCGCGCGACGTCGAACTGTCCCTGCTGGCGCAGCAGTTCGCCGAGCTGGATGAACACCAGGCTCGATGGATCGCGAGTCAGCTCGTCGCTGAGGCGACGAATGTCATCAGCCACTGAGACTCGACTCCATCACGGCGGCGATGGTCGATGCGGCCTCGATGGCGCGGGTGAGCGCTTCGGCGTCCGGCGCCTCCGGCCTGAGACTGAGATACTGCCGCCAGCAGCTGATCGCGTCGGGCATGTTCCCACGTCGTGCCGCCGCGTATCCCAGCTCGAGGTGCACGTCGGGGTTGAGCGGGTTCCTGCGCGCGGACCCCTTGAGCACGTCGAGCGCTTCACCGTGTCGGCCACCACGCACGAGTCCCCGCGCATACAGGACCTGTGCTTCCACGTTGCCCGGGTCAGCCGCCACCGCCTGGTACGCCGCATCGATCGCCTGTTCGGTGTGTCCCGACCGCAGCATCGCGCTCGCCTGGGCGATGTGCGGCGTCGCATCCCCTATGGCCACCATGCCCCCACTGACGCGATTCGGCATGCGCAGCTCGATCACGCCCGTTGTCACGAGCCCATAGGCAATCTTCGCGATATCGAACTCGCTCCGGCTCAGCGCGACGGAGACAAAGCGCAGGTCGCGCACGCCGTCAATCATGGTGAGCACCTCCCACTCGTTCGGCAGGAGGTCGAGGTGCGACGAATGCTCATCCGTGATCGGCGCGAGAATCGGAATGGCATTGAGACCCGGGACCTTGTCGGCCATCCGCGACCATTCGTCGATGCGACGCGCGCCCTCCATCAACAGCGCGTCCGTCGAAATCCTGACGTTGGCCTCGGCAGGCACCTGCACCTGTCCATCATCGAAGGAGAAAAATCCCTCGCGCCAGGACATGACTTCGAAGATGACCGCCTCGATCTGCAGCCGAACCTGCGTCTCGAGCTCGCGGGCCGTGAGCGCGCCGATCTCGACGAGAATCTCCCCCAGTCGCTGCGCGGAGCTTCGGGTGGACTGCATGTCGCGGGCGCGCTGCAAATCGGCCTCGCTGATCTTTCCTGCCTTCTGCAGCAGGATGCCGAGCGGGTGAGGATTGCTTCGGATGATCGCGTGCGTGACGCGTCCCTTGTCGAAATAGATCGTCCCTTCGTTGTCACGGAGTCCGGACGTGACGCGCAGCGCTCCCGTCTTCCGGCTCAGGTCGAGCAGCTGGAAGACGTCGTGAATGCCCAGTTCGCGAAGTGGTCCCTCGATCGCCATCAGGCGGGTGTCTCCCGGGCGGCAAAAATCTGCTGCAGATCGGTCGCGGTGCGCGCATCGCGCCTGGCACGGCGCGCGAACTCGCCAGCCGGCTCCAGGTCGAGGACCCGGGTCCACCGCGCGATCGCGTCGCGAAACCGATGCTGCTCCGCGAGGAGCACACCCTCGTAATACAGCGCGCCCGCGTGATCCGGATCGAAGCGCAGGATGCGGGTGAACGCGGTAGCCGCATCGGCCGGACGCATGGCGCGATGCAGCGTCGCACCGAGCGCCAGCAGGGCTTCGAAGTGATACGGATCGCGATGCAGCAGTTCGATCAGCATCTCCATGGCCTCGGCAATCCGGCCGAGATCGCGGCGCAGCGCGGCCAGCTCCAGCGTGGCCTCGGCGAAGGTGGGCACCGCATCGATGGCGCGGACGAGCTCCTGCTCTCCGTCTTTCTGCTGGCCTTTGGCAATCAGCAGCCTTGCGAGCTCGAAGCGCACGATGGCAAAGCCGGCATCGAGCTCCAGCGCGCTGCGATAGGCGGCAATCGCACTGTCGTTGTCCCCGAGTGAGCGGCCGATGTCACCAATCTTCTGAAAGACATCGGCGCGTGCGGGCGCGACGCGACGCGCCTCGTCAAGTGCCGCGAGTGCGGACGCCGGGTCGCCGGCGTCCGCACGGGCGCTCGCGGCAAGCATCAGGATATCCACGTCGCTGGGCGCGCCAAGGAGCAGCTCCTCGATTACCGGCCTGGCTTCCGACCCTCGCCCGAGCATCAACAGAGCGCGCACTTCGCCCATCATGGCCTTGTGATTTCCCGTATCGGTCTTGCGGGCTTCGCGATACCGCTCCAGCGCCTCGCCAAATACTCCCTGGCGGGCGAAGACATCCCCCATGAGCGTAAACCCGTCCGCCTTCGGCGCGCCACGAGTCAGCGCTTGGCTGATCTCCGACGAGGCGCGATCGAGCAGACCCTTGGACAGATAATCCGCCGCCATCGCGTAGGGCGTCCCCTCGACGGCGCCCTGTGCATCCGGTACCGGCGCTGGAGCGAGCTCCGTGAACAGCGAGTCGAGCAACGTGGCATCGAACGAGAATTCGTCAATCGAGGATTCCTGGCGGCGCTCCCCATCGAGATCCGGCACGATCGCCAGGTCGGGATCTTCGTACTCCAGGTCGATGGCGAGCTGGAATTTCTGCGCGACGTAGTAGGGGTCGAGCTCCAGCGCGCGCTTCGTCGAGCGAAGGGCGCCGTCGAAATCGCCAAGGTTCGACAGCGTAAAGCTCAGATTGTAGTGGGCTTCCGCGTACGCAGGCTTTGACTGGATGGCTCGGCCAAAGGCGTTGCGCGCATCTTCAAACTTCTTGAGGTCGCCGAGGACGAGACCGATCCCGTTCCAGGCGACCGGATTCTCGGGCTCCACCGACAGGACCTGCCTGTACGCTTCAAGGCTGAGCTGAAGCCGCTTGCGCTTGCCCAGCAGCAGGGCAAGGTTCAGCCGCGCCTTGGTGAACGACGACTGTACCTCGAGCGCGCTGCGAAATGCGTCGACGGACGCGTCGATATCCCCCGCGTGATAACTTGCGACGCCAAGATTGTTGTGCGCCAGCGCGTATCGCGGATCCACGATAATCGCATTGCGGTAGCTCTCGGCGGCCTCGGCAAACCGACCGTCCTGATGCAGCGCGATGCCGCGCTCGTTCCACAGCTTGGGACTGTCGTTGCGCGTCTGAAGCAGCCGGTCGTAGAGCTCGATCGCCGCGTGCGGATCCTTCTTCAACAAGTGCACTTCCGCCATCGCCTGCAGGACGAGCTCCTGCTCTTCCTGGCGGTCGAGCGCAATGCGGTACTCGCGGAGCGCTTCGGCGTAGTAGCCCTTTTGCCGGAATGCGAGACCGAGGTTGTAGTGCGCCAGTTGCCCGTCTTCGGCGACGGCCATCATCTGCTGGGACTTTCGTTCGTTGTGGCCGGCCAGCATCGCCTCGTACTTCTCCGGCTTGTACTGATCGAGCGAGAGATTCGCCTGCGCGCGCGAGAAGGTGGGATTCAACTGGATGGCGCGCTTGGTGGCAGCGCGGGCTTCTTCGTGCCGCCCCATGTCCCCGAGCACAAAGCCCATGAGGTAGTGGGCATCGGGGTTGTCCGGGTTCAGCTCGATCGCGCGCTTCAGCTCGGACAGGGCTTCGTCGTTGAGGCCGCGGTTGTACACGACTTCGCCGACATAGAAGTGCATGACCGAGCTGGTCGGATCGAGCTCGAGCGCCCGTCGGAACCACCGCTCCGCGTCGTCCAGGTCGCCGCTCGCC
>JBKJRV010000031.1:0-6651 GCA_046593115.1 Gemmatimonadaceae bacterium | reverse complement strand
CATCGATCAGCATCCAGCGTCCGGCGAATACCTCGAGGAAGCCCGGCCACCGAATGGCCCATTCGAATAGCCCCGTGATGAGTGAGGATTTCGTGAAGTAGTCGATAGTCGCATCCGCCAGCACCAGCATGCCGATCGCCACGCCGAAACCGATGCCAAACCGTTTCGGCAGGCTGGAGAGCGCAAACGTCAGGCAGTAGAGCAGAAACGACGCGAGCAGGAAGCGCAGTGCGAGCGCGGTCGGATATGCACGCAGCCCGATAGGAATCGCCGAACTGGACGTCGCAACCAGTCCGCCAATCCACAGAAATACCGATGGCACCGCCAGAATGATTGCGCCGGCCGCAAACCGGAGCAGGAGGTAGTGCCACCGCGGGATCGGCAGGCTCAGGGCGTACACATGGCGCCCTTTCGTATCGTAGGACCAGGCACCGGCGGCAACGGTAAGGCCAATGAGCATCGCGGCCGCCATGTATCCCGCACCCCACGCCTGCATGCTCGACAGCAGCGATGCCACCTGCCAGCGGCTCAGTGCTGCGTCGCTGAACTCCCGGACGGAGTATATCGGTACGGCAAACGTCGCGATCACGAGCGGGAGCAGGAACGCTCTCGTCCACTTCCACTGGGTGAACAGCATTGCGCGAAGCATGCTCAGCCTCTCGGTTGTGGATGACGGAAGGAGCGGAGCAGCTCGACGAAGCCTTCTTCGAGATCGAGGTCCACGACCTCGCGCAGTGAGGCACCGATCCCGTCGAAGTACTGGCGCATCGGGGCCTGCCATCCGCGCACCAGCCACTGCTCACCTGCCCCGTCCATCGCTTCCCGCGCCAGGAGCACAAACGGCGCATCGGCGATCATGGCCGGAGCGTTGGCGACACGCAGTCGCTTGATGCCGTTCTTGAAGCTCTGCATCGGCAGCTCCGCGATCAGACGTCCGCGATCCATTACGCCGACCCAGTCACAGATGCGCTCGAGCTCGTGGATCAGATGACTGGAGATGAGCACGGTGGCATTGACCTGCGATACGTAGTCGAGCACCGCCATGAGCACATCGCGTCGAACGACCGGATCGAGACCATCGGTGGGCTCGTCGAGCACCAGGAGCTCGGGCTTCTGTGCGAGAGCGAGCATCATCATGAGCTTGCCGGTCTCTCCCTTGGAGAGCGCCTGTACTTTCTGATCGCGTCGCAGCATGAAGGTGTCGGTCAGTTCCTCCGCCCACTTCCAGTCCCAGGTCCGGTAGAACGTCGCGTGATAGCGCATGGATTCCGCGATCGTGAGCGTCGGATAGAGATGCGGCCGCTCCGGCACGTATCCCGTCTTCGCCAACACCCTCGGCCCCTCGTGCGGCATGCTGCCACCGAGCACGGTGACCGTGCCACCGGCTGGCCTGAGGAGACCGAGCAGGAGACGGATGGTGGTCGTCTTGCCAGAGCCGTTCGGTCCGAGGAATCCGTAGAGCGCGCCCGTTGGGACGTTGAGCGCCAGATCACGGATCTCGAATTCCTTGCTGGCGCGATAGTTCAGGTCGCGCGTCTCGATCGCGTTGCTCACGATGCCGATCCTTCGAGCTCGGCGCGCAAGGCGTCGAGCAGGTCGGTGGACGAAATGCCGAGTCGTGCGGCGGCAGTGATCAGCTCGCGAACGAGACGACGGGCTTCGTCGCCTTGTTTTTGGGTGCGTTGCGCGGGTTCGACCTGATTGACGAACGTCCCGGCGCCGTGACGTGTTTGCACGAATCCCTCCGACTCGAGCTCGCGGTAGGCCTGCACGATGGTGGCCGGGTTGACGCGGAGACGCGCAGCCAGCTGGCGGACCGAAGGGAGTCCTTCGCCGGCGTGCAGCTCGCCTGACGCGATCGCGAGCCGAAGACGGCTGGCGATCTGGTCATAGAGCGGCGTGGGGCTGCGTGGGTCTATCCGATCGAACAAGTGATCTCCCGGCTGCTGTATCGTTGTTATAATACAGTAAGACAGTCGTTCCCAGCTGTCAAGTCCGAACTGACAAGAGGCAGGGACAAAGCCCCGCCCCGCTCTGCCCGCGTCATAGCTCCTTCAGCACCCGGCTGAGACCGTAGAGGGCGGCTTCGTGTCAATGCGCAAAAGCGCGTTCGCCGGACAGTATGAGAGGGCGAGCGATTCTGTGCTTCCTCCCATTTTGGCGTTCTACTGGTCGGGGTATTAGTTACCAGTTCGATTAGAGTTATATATAGTATTTATTATCGTATTAGCTTATATTTTTGTTATATCACCGTCTTGATAACCATGGCGAATAAGACCGATCCCGCAGGACTGCCCAACAGGTGGCACGTCTTCAATCTGCAGGAATCCCCGTATTTCCAGGGAACTCTGGGCGGATCCGGACACGTCTATCCCCTGAGTCTCTTCGTGGGTCGCGGAGAGGAAGCTCGGCAATTGCTGACCACCATTGGGAGCGCACGCTCCACCCGACAGGGGATCGGTGGCTCACCCGGGATCGGAAAAACAACGCTTGTCCAAAGCGTGAAGGCCGGAGCAATCTCAGCCGGCTACTGGGCGGCCGACGAGCTCGTCCCCTTCTACGAAACCGACTCCACCGACCACGTCCTCGGACGCATGCTCAGCTCCATCTACGACACCATCCTTTCAGCTCGGCCCATGGTCACCGACCACCCGGCGATGCAGGCCGCGCAGCAACTCGTGAAGGTCGCCCGGCTGTCATCGGGTGGTGGCAGCATCTCCGTGATGGGGATCGGCGGCGGAATCTCAAAGGGAGCAACGCCGGTCACACCCACCGACGCGATGCTGTTCGACGGACCGCGCATTATTCGCGATCTCCTGGCCCTGGTTCGCGAAGCTGGATCTCCCGGAATCGTTCTCCACCTCAACAACATGGAGAATCTCACCGAGCGGGCGATCGATCGCGCCGCCGACATCCTCCGCAGCCTGCGGGATCCGGTCCTGCTTCTCGACGGACTGCATGTGATACTGGTTGGCACAGCCACCGCAGTGCTGGCGGCAACAGGTGCCCATCCGCAGGTACGGTCGGTATTCACCACGCCGCTGACACTGCAACCACTTCCCATCAGCGACGTGCAAGCCATGCTTGAGGCGCGCTACCGGCATCTCGCGCTCGCGGGACGCGAACCGCTGGCACCGATAGCTCCGGCAGCCGTAGCAGCGCTCTACCCGCTTTTTCATGGCGACCTTCGCTCATTGCTCGCTTCCCTCGAAGAGGGCGCCCGGCTGCTCATCGGCGTTACCACGGCGGGCCTCTCGATCTCGCTCGACGACCTTCGGCCTGCGCTTCAGCAGCGTTATGAGGCACTCCTGCGGGATCGCCTGGACGAGCGACGCCACACGCAGTTGGAGCAGTGGGGACGCACCGGCCCCGCGAGCGAGCACACGCAGAAGTCGCTCTCTGGCCTCTGGAAGCTGTCGCAGCCAGCCGTGTCGAATGCGCTGGTGGATCTCGAGGCCGAGGGGTATGTGTTTGCCCTGCCACGCCAGGGGAGGGCGCCGGTGGGCTACGTGTTGAGCGGGGTCAGTCGGTTGATCTTTGGTTAGGCAGGAGCCCCGTCTGGCACTATCGACAAAGACCGTTACCGTTGTCCCTTACCATTTGGCAGGCTTCAGATGGCCGTGGCGGGTAGAGTTGGGAGGTCCTGGCGCCGGGCAATTGTATCGTGCGTCGTCGTGCTCAGTGTGGTCGCCATCGGGGCCGCCGCGGGCCGCATGGCTGCGGTCACATCAATGCTCGGGATTCCGCCGGAGAAGCGTCCGGAGTGGTCCGCTCACGATCGCATCCTGATCGAGCGTTTGACCGCCGTACTCGGCATCCGTCCAGGAACAGCGCGGTACGCGGAGATGGTGGCACCGACACGAGCGCTGGCGGAGAAATTTCTCACCCACTGGAATGCGGCGTTCCTCCACCTCATTCCCGGCATGATCTTCGTGCTATTGGTGCCCCTTCAGTTCTCCGCGCGAATTCGCTCGCGACGGCCCGCCCTGCATCGCTGGTCCGGTAGAGCGCTCGTGACGATCGCCTTCGTGACAGGCCTGTCCGGGATGTTCTTTGGCGTGCTGTATCCGTCCTACGGCAAGACCGAAGCGGTTACGATCGCGATATTTGGTGTCGTGTTTCTATTCTCTCTGGCGAGGGCGGTGGTGGAGATTCGACGCAGGAATGTGGCATTGCACCGGGAATGGATGATCCGCGCCTACGCGGCTGCCCTGGCGATCGCCACCGTTCGGATAGTCGCAACGCCCCTGCTTGTGATCCTCGTCGATCCCAGGACGTCCACAATCGCAGCGTTCTGGGTGGGGTGGCTCAGCACACTGGGCGGCGCGGAGCTGTGGATTCGCCATACACGGCCGGTATCGCGAAACCCTGCTCCTGCCCTCGCGATGCCGTTGCTCTAAGACCTACGGTGCCCGTTCCCTGATCCTCCGCCTCGGGATCCGGCGCACAGCATCCGTTACAACTCGCGCAGGAGATGGCTGGGTTGGAGTCGTGCCGCGCGCCTCATGACGGGCAGACACACGCAGAAGCTCGTGAGCATGAGTATCACCTCGGCTGCAATCAGGACCGTGACGTCACTGTACCAGACGCCGTAGAGCCAGGTGTCAAGCAGGCGTGCCGCGAGAATGCCACCGGGACCTCCAATAGCTGTCGCGGCAAGAATGGCAATCGCCGCCTGTGCGAGCACGAGCTTCCGAAGCTGCACATCCGTGGCTCCGAGAGCGCTCCGAACGCCGAATTCCCGCATGCGCCTGCTGACGGAATAGCTCAGCGTTCCATAGATGCCGGCAAGCGACAGCAACAGCGTGAATCCCGCGAAGACGGCAAACAGGGCAGCCATGAACCAGCGCGCGGACAGCGTGTCCTCGCGATCGGCAGTCCACGTCATCACCCGCGAGTAGTAGTTCCTTCCCCTGAGCCGCAAACGTTCACGGAGCAACTGCCTCAGCGCGTTCGCCGCCATGGGCGGAGTCGCCGACCGGACGAGGATGGCGCCGCTGCGCGGCAACGACTTCTGAACAACAAAAACCGCCGGCTCCGGCGGGAGGTCCGGATCGGTCGGCATGCCAAGCCGAGCTCTCTTCACGACGCCGACAACGCGCAGCCAGGGCCGGTTCGAACGCGGATCGCCAAGCTTCAGCGATCTGCCGATGACCGAGTCGCCGCGCCAGAGTTTCCTGGCTGCCTCCTGGTCGATGATCGCCGCTCCCGCCTCTTCGTCGCCGTACTGGAAATCACGTCCGGAAGTCACCGAAAGGTTCAAGGTCCTGAAGAACGCCGGGTCCACGACGGTTGCACCACGCTTGATCATGACGCCAATCGAATCGTTGTGCTCGTCAGCGGTTATGACGCTACGCTCCACGCCCACCGAGCCGACGAACGTTGCACTCTGTACCCCCGGGATGCGCGAGGCCTGCTGTACCAGATCGCGGAAGGTGGAATCCGTACTCAGTGAATCCTTCAGGAAGAACATATGGGCGCTGGCCAGTGGGTATGGATCGTACCCAAAGTCGTAGCGCGTCACGTGCATCGCGGACTTTGCCAGAATGCCGGTGCAGAACAGCAGCATCAGGGAAAGGGCGAGTTGCGCGATCACGAGTGTGTCTCGTCGTCGCGCAACGCGCGTCATCGTTGCGGCGCCCGCTTTCAGGACTTCACCGGGATCGACGCGGGCGATGCGCAGTACGGGCACGATCGCCGCGGCGAACGCGGTCGCCAGCGACGCGAACGCGACAAACGCAAACACCCTCCAGCTCAGATGCGGATCCAGGATGCCAAGCCACCGAAGCTCGGTCGGCCGGTAGACGGTAACGAGATTCATGCACCAGACGGCGAGCAGCAGTCCGCTCGCGCATCCGAGAATGGCAAGTACGAGGCTTTCCGCGATGGCGTGCCGCGCAACCACCCATGGCGTGGCGCCGAGCGCGATGCGAAGGACGTGCTCGGGCCGGCGCTCGAGGGATCTCGCCAGCAGCAGACTCGCGACGTTGGCGCAGCCCACGATCAGCACGATCAGTCCCGCTGCCGCGAGCGCCGCGTGAAAGCGACGAAAGCTCTGCGGGTCGGGCCGAAAGGAGTCGAGACGCAACGCGATCGGCCGCTTTCCATCGCCGTATGACTGGTCCAGGCGTTTCGCGAGCGCGGATAGTTCGGCATCGGTTGCCGCCGGCACTGCGCCGGTCTTGATGCGGATCACCGGATGGTACCGCGGACTCCACTGACCCGCGGCGGCCGTTGGCGGAAATGGCAGCCAGAGATCGGCGATCCCCATACCCGAAGGCGCCACGCCGACGACCGTGTACATCCGCCCGTTGGCAACGAGGCTGGACCCAAGTGCGGACTTTCTGCCGGGAAATGCCGCGCGCCGCAACTCGTCGCTGATGACTGCCTCGTCTTCTCCCGCGGCGCTCAGGAAGCGACCCCTTGATGGGGTGACGCCGAGCAGGGAGAAGTAGTCCGGCGTCACGAACCACGCACGGCGGTCGTCCGAGAAATTTCCGCTCTCGACGAGTACGTTTCCTAAAGCCGTGAACGTCACGGCTTCGACGAACGACGCCGATGTGAGTGTTTCTCTCCAATCGGATTGCGTGATCTGACGCAGGTTGCCGCCGAAGTGAGCGACCGATGCAAGCCGCTCGGGCTCCCTGAACG
>JBKJRV010000026.1:0-7650 GCA_046593115.1 Gemmatimonadaceae bacterium | reverse complement strand
CTTTCCATAAATCTCGAGCGCCCGGTTGTACAGCTCGATGGCCTGCGCGGGATGCTCCTTTTCGATAGTGACAGCGAGCCGGTTGAGTGAGTCAGCCAGCAGCATCGAATCGTCCAGACCTTCCGCGAGCTTTACGCATTCTTCGGCGATCCGCTCTGCCCCCCCCTTGTCTCCCAGTCGTCCGTAGGTCTGCGAGATCATCGTGAGCAGCGCCACGCATTCCTCGGTGCAACGCAGCGCAACCGCCTCCTCCTTCAAGGCGAGACAGGCGTCGAGCGTCTTGCTGGCCGGCTGGCCGAGCAGTTCGCGCAGGCGCTCGCGGAAGCGCTTCAGGGCGAGGGTGCGAAGGTCGTCGCCCCGGCCCGCGAACCACTCGATCGCCAGGTCGCACAATTCCTCGGCCTCATCGTACCGGCCAATAGCCTCGGCGATGTGCGCCAGTCGCACGCGGACTTCGGCAAGCGCGGCCGGGGTGTCGGCGTTGCGCTCGGCGACCCGAAGAAACTCGGTCGCTTCCTGATGCGCGTACACGCTCTTCGCACGGTCGGCAGCCTGCAGCGAGTAACCGTATGCCTTGGCGGCAACCCCGCCCTGATCGTAGTGCGTCGCGATCTCCGCAATGGCGTCCGGGGTGCGTCGCTCAATGGCGCGCGCGACACTCTCGTGGATCTTCTTGAGCCGGCGCGGATTCACCGACTCGCGCAGCACCTCCGCCATTTTCACGTGCTGGAAGCTGTAGCGGTCGCCACCCCGATCAGCAGCAGGCTGGAGTACGGATGCCTTCACGCCCTCGTCGATCGCGTCGAGCAGCTCGTCCTCGGTCCCCGCGCCCGCATCGATGGCGAGGTCGATGTCGAACTCGCGACCGATGACTGCCGCCGCCGTGAGGATGGCGTGGGACTCGGGAGAGAGACGCGAGAGACGCCGGGAAATAAGGTCCGCAACGCCGACTGGCAGGCGCAACTCGGAGACCGGTCGCCATTCCCATCGCTCACCCGTGTACCAGATGGCGCCTTCGTCGACCAGAGTACGGAGCACCTGCACGACGAAGAGGGGATTGCCTTCGGTATGCCGATACAGGAATGCGAGAAACTCGCGGCCGACGTCCTGTCGATGGAACGCGGCCTCGATCCACTGCTTCAGCTCGTCGCGCGTGAGACGTGACACCGCAAGCTCGTGAAAGAGCTCGTTGCGTGAGAGGCGGCGGCGGCGCTCGAGGGTTTCTCCGTACGTTTCTTCGGCGCGGATGGTGAGGCAGATGAGCAGCCGTTCGCTCTCGAGCTGCGGGATCAGATACTCCAGGGTATCCCACGACGCGGAGTCGGCCCACTGCATGTCGTCGAGGACAATGACGAGCGGTCGGTTTGTCGCGGCGATGCGGATGTATTCCGCAATCTCTTCGAGCAACGCGTAGCGGCTCCCGCCACTCTTGTCGCCGGAAGCATCGGCGGCCAGAGCGGGTACGAGCTGCGAGAGCTCGCCCCAGGGACGAATGGGCACCCGGTCCAGTCGCCGAATGGCGTTGATGACTTCGGCCCAGGGCGCATACGGCGGCTGGACATCGGCTTCCTGACAGCGACCCGTGACCAGGGATCCCGCCCGGAGCCGGACCTCGGGTTCGAGCTGTTTAATGAGTGTGCTCTTGCCGACGCCCGCTTCGCCGCTGAGCGCCACGACTCGCGGTTTCCCGAGCGACCCATCGTCCAGGAAGCGCACCAGCGAGCGCAACTCCTCGACGCGGCCGACGAATCGCTCGATACTGAGCGGCAGATGGCCGGGATCTTCACCGGTGCTCGACGCGATCGCAGCGCCGTCGCGCCCCTGGCGTTTGACGCGGTAGAGCGCCCGGTCCGCGGCCGTGAACACGGTGTCGTAATCGCCACCGTGTTCCGGAAACGATGCCACGCCGATGGACACGGTGATCGGCAGCGCAGCATTCTTGCCACGGACCCGGAATGCATGGCCGCGCACGGCGGCGCTAATGCGGTCGGCGACTTCGCGCGCACCGTCCACCGGCGTGTCGGGGAGCAGCGCCACGAACTCATCACCTGCATACCGCGCCGGGACGTCGTACCCGCGCAGGTTTCCGCGCAGGATGTCCGCCATCTCCAGAAGCGCATCGTCGCCCTGGAGATGCCCGTACGTATCGTTGATCAGCTTGAAGTGATCAACGTCGATGATGAGCAGGGACACCGGCTGGCCAGAGCTGCGAGCCGCTTCGATCGCTGCCGCTGCAGCCTCAACGAAGGCACTGCGCAGCGGCAGCTTGGTGAGGTCATCGATCCTGATGCGGAATACCTCTGGATGACGCGAGCAGCCCGTGCGACAGCCACCCGGGCATAACTGTTCACCTTATGCCGAGGCGGGTAGCTCCGCAAGAGCGACTAGTTGCCGGCAGGCGCCTTTGATTTCGCGCCTTGCGCGAATGCCGGCATGTCCCGCCACGCCGCCGGATCAACATCCTTTCCGTGGATGTACACTCCGTAGTGCAGGTGCGGTCCGGTGGACAGGCCGGTCGATCCGACACGGCCGATGATCTTCCCCGATCGTATCTCGTCGCCCCGGCGCACCGACGTGGTGTCCAGATGAAAGTACGCCGTGAAGACGCCCTGACCATGATCGAGGATCACCGTCCGCCCCGTGAGCGCATACTCACCGACGTCCGCGACAACAGCGCCCGCGGGCGCGAGGATCCGGGTCTTCTTCGCCGCGGGAATGTCCACTCCCGAGTGTCGCCAGCTTGGTACCTTCGCCGCGGCACTGGCCGTATCCCCGGCAAAGGCTCCACGCGCCCGCGCGCCCGGATCGAGGTTCAACACCCGTGAGGAGTCGCTGGCCGGAAAGTAAAATCGCTCGGTGCCATACCCTTCGCCCTTCGACCCGGCAATCGGATCACGCCACTTCCCCGTCCAGGCCCGCTCCGGGGTTTCGACACTCATCACCTGCCGCATCGCGCGCGCGTCGCGCGCTACGTCACTGCCGCGCTTCACCAGAGCAAACAGCTCGGGCGACAGGAGCACGACCTCACGCCCCAGCTCACGATCCGCGACCGTCACCGTACGAACGATACGACCGGCGGGGCGATCGATGGTCAGCACAAACCGGCCGGCGGGTTCATCTGCACTGAGCGGAATCGTGGCAAGCACACCACCGCTCACGGAGTAGCACGGGATCGGTGCTCCATTCCACGAACAGCGCGGGAGCTGCATCACCAGACCGCCTGCGAATGCGTACAGGACTCCACCGCGACGCGGTTGCGCAGGGAACATCTCTACAACGCCGCTGTCGGGCATGATGGAGCGAGCGCCGAGAGTATCGGCGGGCACGGCGGGAACGCCGGTCACCGTATCCGACTGCGGCAGCGTGTCGAGTGGTGCACCGGCGACGGGCACTGTCGCCGTGTCTCGCTTGACCGCGGGCGCACGCTCCGCAACCTCGCAACCGGCGAGGAGTATTGCGACGAGTGCGGGTCGCGCGGCAGAAAGGAATCGCATGGAATGTCCGGGAAGAGTCAGGATAGTTGTGTTACGCGACGCGCAAGACGAAGGCCAGTGGACGACTTCAGGCCGGTGGGCAATTGCATCTGCTTAACGGCGCAGCGGTCGTCACGTCTACCTGTCGTTACGTCTGCCTCATGGTCGTAACGCCTACCTTATAGTAGCACGCCTCCAACCGCCGGGCCCATGAAACGTACGCTCCTGGTTCCAATCTCAGTGCTGCTGAGTGTCGGTTGCGCGCGGAGTGCGTCCGCTCCCGGGGCCATGGCCCCCGACCCGACCGCGGGCGCATTCGCGCTGGTGCCCAGGGAGATTACGACGGATCAGCAGGTTCGGCACGTGCTGAATCGCCTGGCTTTCGGCGCCCGCCCTGGTGACGTCGCCCGCGTGCGCGCGATGGGAGTGGATCAATGGACCGCGGCGCAGTTGGCTCCGGCACGCGGTGCGGACTCGGCGTTCAGCAGCTTATCGGCGCACTACCAGATGATTGCGCTCTCCCCATCGGATCTGGTGGACAGGTTTCCACCACCGCAACTGCTCCGGGCGCAGGGTCGTCGCGATGGCGACACCACCTATTCTCGGCAGGACAGTCTCGCGTATCGTCGCTCGCTGCGATCGCAACAGCAAATCGCGCGCGAGCTGGTGTCTGCGAAGGTGGCTCGAGCCGTCGTGAGTGAGCGCCAGCTCGATGAGGTCATGACTGATTTCTGGCATAGCCATTTCTCGGTGTTCATCGGCAAGGGGCAGCCCGAGCGATATTTTCTGCCGGCGTATGACCGCGATGTGATTCGGCCACACGCACTCGGAAAGTTTCGGGACCTGCTCGGGGCGGTCGCGAAGAGTCCGGCGATGCTGTTCTACCTCGATAACTGGCAGAGCACTGCCGACAGCGGCCGGACCACACTCGTGAGGGCTCAGCGTGGTAACGCGCAGAGGCGACGCCGTGGGCGGGGGCCTGCGATGATGGATGCGCCGGCCATGCAGGGACGCCCGCGAAAGGGTGCCGACATGATGGACATTCCGCCGGTGCAGCGACGTCGGCGCGGACTCAACGAAAATTACGGACGTGAGCTGCTCGAGCTGCACACACTGGGCGTCGACGGCGGGTACACACAGCAGGACGTCATCGAGGTCGCGCGCGCCCTCACCGGTTGGACCATTCGCGATCCCCGGCAGGGTGGGACGTTCCTGTTCCGCGCCGAGATGCATGACGCCTCGCCGAAGCGCGTGCTGGGTGTGGCGCTGGCGGGCGGCCGCGGCCTCGAGGATGGCGAGCAGGTGCTCGATATCGTCGCGCGCCATCCGGCGACCGCCCGTCATATCGCGCTCAAGCTCTCGCGCCGGTTCGTCAGCGACACGCCTCCGCCGGCGCTCGTGGAACGCGCGGCCGCGACGTTCACTCGCACCGATGGCGATATTCGGGAAGTCGTGCGCACGATCGTGACATCGCCGGAGTTCTTCTCACGCGCCGCCTATCGCAGCAAGGTGAAGTCGCCCTTTGAGCTGGTGGTCAGCGCGCTCCGTGCGATGAATGCCGCGCCCGACACCACCCCGCGCATGGCCATGATCGTTGCACGACTCGGGCAACCGCTCTACGGACACCAGGCTCCCAACGGGTATCCGGAGACGGGAGATAGCTGGATCAATACCGGAGCCATTCTCAACCGCATCAATTTCGGAATGGCAGTCGCAGGCGGCCAGCTTCCCGGATTGTCTGCGCAGCGTTGGCCGCAGATGGCCGAGCTCCGGAATGCGGATCGTACGGCGCAGGTCACCGGAGTCATTGACGCGCTGTTTGGCGGCGAGTCGTCGCCTGATACCCGCGCGGTGCTCATGTCGGGGCAGAACCCGCTCACCGCTTCTCTTGCTGGTCGCCCCGGTGCTGACAGCAGCACGATGGGCAACAGCGACGAGTCCGACGACGACGACGTTGTTACCATGTCAGAAATACGGCCGATGCGTACGCAGGGCCGGAGAGCCCTGACGCGCGATCCCTTGCCGACCACGCCGCGATCACTGTCCGGGCTGGCGCAGATCATCGGGCTCGCGCTGGGCGCCCCGGAATTTCAGCGTCGATGATCACTTTCTCCTCGCGGATGCGCGCCCGGTTGTCGCGCGTCGCCGATTCTGAATAACTGGAGCATTCACATGCAACGCCGAGTGTTCGTCAAATCGGGCGCCCTCGCTCTGGTCACGATGGGCCTCAGTCCCAGCTTCCTGCGGCGGTCGGTCTTTGGCATGGACTTGCCCGCCGCCGCGAAGGGCCGGACACTCATCTGCCTGTTCCAGCGCGGCGCTGCCGATGCCCTGAACGTCATTGTGCCGCACGGCGACAGCGCGTACTACGCGCTCCGCCCCTCGATCGCCATCGCTCGCCCCACTGCCTCGGCGACACGGGCCGCAGCCTCGGCCATCGACCTCGATGGCTTCTTCGGACTCCATCCGTCGCTCGCACCGCTCAAGCCACTCTGGGATCGCGGACTGCTCGCGCCAATCCATGCTGTCGGCTCGCCGAGCAGCACGCGTTCGCACTTCGATGCGCAGGACTACATGGAGTCGGGGACGCCGGACGTGAAAAGCACGACGGATGGATGGCTCAATCGGTATCTCGCGACTCACGGCACCTGTGAGTCCTGTGTGACACCCGTACCGTCGCCGTTCCGCGCGGTCTCACTGACACCGCAGACTCCGCGCATGCTCGAGGGACCCGCGCCGACAGTCGCAATGAGTGCGCTCAACGAATTCACGGTGCGCGCTACTGGCGGTCAGGCCGAACGTCTCGAGGCGCTCTATCGCACGGGCTCGGCCGACCTGGTACACGGCACGGGACGCGAAACCTTCGACGCGGTGAAAATGCTCCGCGCCGCAAATCCCGAGCGGTACAGTTCCGAGAACGGCGCCAGTTATCCGCGCTCGCAGTTCGGCCAGCGGTTGCGACAGATAGCCCAGTTGATCAAGTCGGACGTCGGGCTCGAGATCGCGTTCGCAGATGTGGGCGGATGGGACACGCACGTGAATCAGGGTGGTGCGACAGGACAGCTCGCGAATCGACTGGATGACTTCGCCAGCGCGGTCGCGGCGCTGACGATCGATCTTGGTGACCGCATGGAGAACGTCCTGATCATCACGATGTCCGAGTTCGGCCGAATGGCGCGTGAGAATGGCAATCGCGGAACGGATCATGGACACGCCGGCGCGATGTTCGTGATTGGCGGCGCCGTGAACGGCCGACGCGTGCATGGGCAGTGGCCCGGCTTGGCGCATGAGCAGTTGTATGAGGGTCGGGACCTCGCGGTCACCACCGACTTTCGTGCGATCTTCTCGGAGGTGGCTTCGAAACATCTTGGCGCGACGCGTCCGGCGGACCTGTTTCCGGGTTACGTGTCTGGAGAAGGTGGAAAGCTGTTGCTTTGATCGCCGCCCATCGCACCTGCAGGGAGCGCTGCTGCTGAGGCTCGGCTGAAGACCAACGGGTTACACGGAAAAAGGAAAGCGTCCTGTTGCGCTTTCCTCGTTTCGTTTCTCTCGCAAGGTGATGCGGTGCCACCACCGGTAGTGATGGCGCGCACAAATACGGCTTGCGTGTCACGAAAGTGGCAGTGCGTTGTCACGAAAGAGCCCTTGTCACTCGCTTGCTAGCAGGTAGATGTAAGGTCGGACACTTCGCAGGAGTTCGAGGCATGGCTAATTCATTGTCGTCTTCTTCGCAGTCGGTGCGGCATCTCGTGTTTTTCGAGGAGCTCGCGGGCCTCCGGGAAACGGACGCCCAGTGGCATGCGACCACGGCCGGGCTCGTGGTGCTGCGGCTGTTCGACGCCTGGGTGGATGAAGGCGATATTGTGTTGCAGGATGCCTGGGGCGTGGGAGCGGTGCGGGAGGCGATCGAAGCAATCGATGATCGAACGCCAGTCAAGCGCATTCTCACTACGCTCGTCGACGGGATTACTGCGACGCCCTCGCTCGAGCTCATGGCCATTGCGCCACGACTCATGGCCTACGGCAGAGCGCTCAGCATGGATGGTCACTGGCGACTTGCTGCCGATGTTGACCAGACGGTGATTGCGCGGACTGATCCGATTGAGGATGCCGATGTAGCGATCGATGCCTACATGCATCTGGGATACTGCGCAGTATCACTGGGACACTGGGATGA
>JBKJRV010000403.1:0-19884 GCA_046593115.1 Gemmatimonadaceae bacterium | reverse complement strand
AACAGCGAGCCCTGCGCGGACGAAACCTCACGATGCCGAAAGGGAAAGTAGAAGGCCTCCCCGGGTCCAACCGCAATGGACAGCGAGATGAGCGTCGAGCGGAGTGGATCGATCTTCAGCGGGTTGGGGCCGTCGATTAGCGTCTCCGTATCGGTCGCGATGTGTCGCGCGAGCCGAGCGCGGTCGACAACCTGCAGCATCTCATCGATCGTGCCAACGGTCGAGTACTGTGTAACACGTTTTTCCGGCGCTACCGCCACCGGTGCGTAGTCCTTCGCCAGCGTATGGAATTCGAGTTCGACGAGAATGTCCTTGAGGCGTGCATGGTCCGGCTCCCGAGCTGCCAGGGCCGGTAGTTCCAATGCGACCGGTAGATCTTCTCTAATTGTTACTAATTCTTTCGAGAGTCGAGCCCGATCGGGGTGGGCAAGGAGTGCCTCGCGCGGTCGCTTGCCGGTGAGCTCTCCGGCCCGTTCAAGAATCGTTTCCAGTGAGTCGTAGGTCGTCACCAGTTGACGGGCGGTTTTGTCGCCGATGCCCGGCACACCCGGGATATTATCCGAAGAATCACCAACGAGTGCGAGATAGTCCGTAACACGACTGGGGGGCACGCCGAGTCGCTCGGCTCCGTTTTCTTCCCCAACCCATTGCTCTTCCACACCCGCTGGTCCACCTCGACCAGGATTAAGCAGCCAGACGCCAGGGCGAACGAGCTGTTGAAAATCCTTGTCGCCCGAAACCACCACCACTTGCATTCCCTGCTCTGTTCCCTGCCTTGCCAAGGTACCTATGACATCGTCGGCTTCGTACCCCTGGAGTGACAAAACCGGGATGTTGTAGGCATCGAGAATATCACAAATCCGCTCCATACCCCGATCAAAATCCGCCTGCAATTCATCCGTGAGCTTCTGCCTGGTCGCCTTGTATGCAGGATATCGCTCGTGTCGGAAAGACCGTCCCGAGTCGTGCACCCACCCCAGATACTCTGGATGGTGAGTACTGCGAAGCCGCTCGACAAAGTTGACGATACCCCACGCCGCCGACGTATTCTCACCTCGACTGGTGGTGAGTGGACGCGAGATCAATGCGAAGAACGCACGATAGATGAGTGCGTATCCGTCAACAAGAAAGAGGCGGGGCGATTCCGGAAGACGCATGGTCAGCGCGAGTACCTGGAGAGGTTGGCGCTGAAAGATAGACGCATACCGTCCGCGATGAGCCGGTATTGGGCGATGACCGGTCTGGAAACGCGAACCGCCTGCCGAGGGCAGGCGGTTAGAACACTGCGTATTCGGGGAGTTCAGACCCGTTGCACGTTCGCCGCGTGAAGACCCTTCTCACCAGTGT
Organism: Gemmatimonadaceae bacterium; assembly: GCA_046593115.1. Classification (GTDB taxonomy): domain Bacteria; phylum Gemmatimonadota; class Gemmatimonadetes; order Gemmatimonadales; family Gemmatimonadaceae; genus JBKJRV01. The sequence goes on along the minus strand of JBKJRV010000403.1, from coordinate 18,537 downwards.
GGATCTCAAACTCGACTTCCTGACCTTCGACAAGCGTCTTGAATCCTTCCATTTGAATCGAGGAAAAATGCACGAACACGTCCTCGCCAGTTTCCTGTTCAAGAAAGCCATAGCCTTTGGCATCATTGAACCACTTTACTTTTCCTGTGGCCATCGAGCTACCTCCTGCGAGGTGATCTGATTCCGCGTAGCCGTGCTCAGGTACGCTGCATAACAGCGTCCGCGCGAGGCAAACCCCTCTGGGCTTGCGCGGGGCCTATATAGAAGCGCCTGAACTTTTTGTCAAGTAAACGCATTGTGCTGCAACGGATTACGAAGGCGGACGGTCTTCGCCTATCGGGCTCGCATTCGCTGCACGATGGATTGGAAATCGGATTCACTCGATGACGTGATGCGCCACCGCCCAAAGCCTGTCTGGTCGATAAAGACCAGCTGCGCGTTGTACTGGCGATACTCCCAGATCTGGGCACGACCACGTTGGGTAACATCATTTGTGGTCTGCTCGAGAATCTGGTCTGGCTCGCCCAGGGTTACGTAAACCATCCCCCGGTCGGAGAGCCAACCCGCCCCTCCTTCATCGCGAAACCGCTCATTCGCCTGCTGGATACGTTGAAAGTATTCCCGCAACCCTTCGTGCTCTGGCGTCGACAGAATGGGATCCGTCTCCCGGAGGAACGCTGTCCACGCGGCTGCACGAAACTCGGGGGCCGTGTCCCGGAGTGCCTGCAGGCGCTGTGACGTGGTGAAGTGACGCAGGTAGCTGAGCATCTCTTCGTACGACGAGATGGCGAGATCATCGCCAAACGTGATGAGCAGCGGAATCCGGGCGCTGTCGCCGGTATCTCGCCGATCCACCGTCAGCATTGCAATGCCAACTCCAAGTCGGGCCGTGGGAATGTTCACCATTCCACTGAACAGTTGTCTCCGGCGCGGAAGATCGAGGCTGTCGACCCAGACCGCGGATCCCTGGGAGTTACGCACGGTCAGACGCACCGGAAGTCGGTCGGAAGCCGGCCCGTACGCTTCCATGTAGATCGTCAGATTTGTATCGCGACCGAATGTGGCCGTAGATCGTGGGCTGACAGTGATCTGAGGCAGGGAATCCGGCGTCGATCGCTCACGTACTTCATAAACCGATAGTGGCCCACCGAGTTTTCCCGCAGCGAGTGCTGGTACGTTGAGAATCTCTTCATGATTACCACTGCGTGCGCTTCCATCATCGCGGACCGCCAGAGATAACACATATTGGCCAGGGGGTACGCTGAGAATCTGTTGGAAAATCACGCTCTCATCGGACCGGGTCGTTTCCTTGAAAGACGTGACGCGCACGACCTCGTGAGCTTCGATGTGACGAATGGTCGAACCGCCCTGACGCACATCGGCATTAATGGTATAGCTGGCACGATACCCTTCTCCCTCGCGAGCAAACGTCAGCGATTTATTGGGCATGGAGAAGGAAATAACGATCAGCGTAGTATCTGCCGCACCTGCGAGATATCGCACGGAACCGATGAAATTGATTGGTGCGCTCATCGCAATAAACCCGGCCTGACGATACAGCTCCGTCGTACTCGAGACTGTGCCGATCAGCTCCGGTCGCTGGCTGCCGCGAGCCCCGCCGACTCGACGTCGGGACCCTCCGCAAGCCACGACGGCAGTACCAAGGACCACCAACCCCACCCATCGCATGATCTGTCTCATTTGATTGATATCCTGAAAATCGTTCATCGTGTACTGCCTTCGCTTGCCCCGCATTCGCTGTGAGGTTAGGTTCGGCCGCGTGTCACATGAATCACTTGTTGGATCGACTGTAGCCGGTTTCAAGCTGCAAAGCATGATCGGAGAAGGGGGCACATCCGCCGTCTATCGCGCGGAGCATCCCCACCACGGAACGGTCGCCCTCAAGGTCCTGAAGGAAAAACTGCGCCAGGATTCGACGGCAGTCACTCGATTTGTCCGCGAAGCACAGTACGGGTCACGCGTCACACACCCGAACGTTGTTCGCACCATCGAGATTGGACAGTCGACGCAAGGTCTGCACTTCCTGGCGATCGAATGGGCTTCCGGTGACATCCTCGATCGCTACGCCAAGCGAAATAGCCCGTTACCGCGTGCGGATGTCGCCGATATTGTCTATCAAATCGCTCAAGCAGTTCAGGCGGCACATGATGCTGGCATCGTCCATCGCGACCTGAAGCCGGAAAACGTCATGTACGATTCTGGAACAAGGCAAATCAAGCTGCTCGACTTTGGCATCGCCACTGAAACAGACAGTGCGCCTGAACAGCGCCTGACGCGTGCTGGTTTCTTTGTTGGAACTCTCATGTATGTCGCTCCCGAAGCCCTGTCTGGCGCGCTGGTCGGACCCTTTGCCGATCAGTACTCTCTTTCCACCATCGCGTATTATCTACTCACGGGCTGTCTTCCTTACGTCGCCAAAACTCCGCGGGAGATGTTCACACAGCTCCTCTCGCAGCCACCAATCAATTTGAACAGTGCCAAAACCGGTATCCGCTTCGGACCTGCCGTCGAGCATGTTGTTATGCGGGGACTCTCCAAGGAACCAACCAGTAGATACCCCGATGTACATACTTTTGCCGGCGAGTTGCGATCCGCGCTGAACCTTGCCGAAGCACCCGGAGACGATGGGCTCATCTCCAAAATGAAAAAGCTCTTCGGGAAGTAGTCATTCGATCTGGTCTGCGCCACGGTTGGGCGATACTCGGGGATCACCCGACCGATAATCCACAGGATTGATTGGCAGCCAGAGTGTAAACGTAGAGCCATGCCCGATTTCACTTTGTACGCTGATCTCACCATTCAGTAGCCGAGCCAGGCGTCGGGAGATAGGCAGACCCAGACCTGTCCCGCGGGTTATGGAATCTCCCCGAGACCCAGAGTCCACCTGCTCGAACTCTTCGAAAATTCGCTCAAGATCGCCTGCGGCTACCCCAATTCCACTATCGGCAACCTGCAGCGCAATCCATATCTTGTCCGGTGAAGGCATTCCTGAATGATTGGCGTCGCGACCAGGGGTTCCTTTGGGATCAATCAGTCGCGCACGTACCGCAATTCCGCCGGAAGATGTGTACTTCACCGCGTTCCCAAGCAGATTCATGAGGATCTGGCGCAGGTGCGTGGGATCGGTCCGCACTTTCGGCAAAGACGCACCCACCGCAATCGACAAACTGAGCCCACGCTCGCTTAGCAAAGACTCTATTTCGCTGACCACGTCAAGGACAAATGGCCGAAGCGCCAGTGGCTCGGTATGCACCTCCAGTCGCCCGGCAGCCATCTTCGCGATATCCAGCACCTGGTCCACGAGGTGACGCAGGTGTGTCGCTGATGCCGCAATCCGGGCAACTGGGCTTACCTGCCGGGTTGCAAGCTCACCGTAAACACCATCGCGAAGCAGATCGACAAAACCGACAATGGCATTCAGGGGCGTTCGGAGTTCGTGAGAAACGTTCGCCAGAAACTCACTTTTCGCCCGATTAGCACGCAGGAGCTCGGTCGACAGTCGTTCCAGCTCTGCCGATCGCTCCGACACACGGACCGCATCACGTCGTTCCTGAAGGACGCCGGCAATTAAGGTCGGCAGTGCTACGAGCCCAACGCCCCACAGGATGATCCGGAGCCACAGGTTGGTCATCCGCTCCCGGACTGTCACGGTCCAGATCCCATCGCTCCTGACCGGAACAACAGTTGAAATCTGGTGAACGAACCGGCCGAGTGGCTGGTTGCGACTCTGAAAAACGGCGTCCTTATCAACCCGAATCGTAATTCCGGCTGAATCAGACTGGAGTGCTTCAAGGGCCTGTGCAAAGGTTCTACTCGAAATATTTAACCCTGCAAAGCCCAGGAACCGGCTACCTGCATAGACCGGATTCAGGACGGTCAATACCGTGTCAGTAGAATAAAATCGGTGGGGGCGGGAAATGCCTGGCTGATGGCTCACCCGCGACTGAGCAGCAATCGTCGAGATCCCTCCGGATTGAACAGTATCGACAACGAGATTGACAGGTATCGATTCCATAGTGTTGCCACTTCGATATTCCTGAACGACGGTCCCGCTTGAGTCAGTCAGCCAAACCCGGTTCACACCCTCGGAAGTATCTACGAGCGTTTCGACCGCCAGTCGGAATTGATCCGGTGTGATGGATTGATGGCTTTCTGCATTCACGATCCGAAAGCCATTGAGAGCACTCACCTGCACCGCTACGACACGCTGCACAACACCACTCGCTTCAACAGCGTGTATGGACATCTCCAACCGTCGAGATGACGAAAGCGCGCGGTCGATGGCATAAAGGCCAATCAACAGCAGGATGATAATCCCACTCAGGGCGATCGACACGAGCCGAAGACGAATGCGCACTGCTGACGGTAGTCCGGAAGGTTGCCAGCAATCTACCAACTGTGGCGATCCAGTGCGGCAGCTCAACCTCCTGTCCATCCTTGACGCCTACATCGGCGCGGCTCACCTTCCGGCACATGCCTGGAGATCAAACGTTGATTCGGCTTCTAGCTGAACGCTCTGCGAAGCGCGGTCAGTTCACCCTGGCATCCGGACAACGCTCCAACTTCTATATCGACGCTCGGCTCACCACAATGAGCCCGGAAGGTCTCTCGACCATTGGTCCTCTCGGGCTTCAGTATTTGACGGACGCACATTGGAATATCGACGCTCTTGGCGGCCTGACTCTTGGAGCTGATCCAATAGCATACGCCATCAGTTATGCGAGTAGCGCCACGGCGCATCCACTTCGCGCTTTTACGGTCCGCAAGCACACAAAGACGCATGGTACACAGAAGCTTGTGGAGGGACCGTTGATGCCTGGTGATCGAGTGGCGATTATTGAAGACGTCATCACCACTGGGAGTTCAGCCCTTCAGGCTGCTGAAGCAGTTCATCAGGCTGGGGGAGCCGTCGCCGGTATACTCGCACTGGTCGATCGCGAACAAGGTGGACGAGCGGCTCTCGAACAGGCCGGGTTTACTGTCCTGACTCTGGCGACGGCTTCTGAGATTCTACGTTATCTCGACCTGAACGATCCCCACTGAGGCCGTTCGCACCGTTCAATGGTGTTCCGTAACCTGTGATCGGTTTGGTATCCACCCAGGCGGTGTGATAAGCGGCGAAAACACACGTAGTCTTGCGACATATGGAACTATCAGTTCTTCGCGAAACCGCTCCAGCATTCCTTCACCATCATAACGCTCCCGAAATTCAACTGCTGTCATCCGCAACAATGTCCGCACATGCCGCCCAAAACTCTGTGGTGACGAATAATCGAGTTGATTTGCCACGTTAGCGACCGAAAGACCTGGATTTTCGAACAGGTTCGCTGCCCGCGTAAGTCGAGCCATGGCGAGATATCGCTTGGGAGCAGGTAAGGCAGCTCGGAAGAAGCGACTCATCAGTGTACTCGGCAACACCTGCAGCAGGCGTGCAAGCATTCGAACCGTGCAGATTCTCGTCGAGGACAGAAAAAGAGAGAGGAAAAACTGTCGACAATCGTCCGGAGCCGATCCAAGATTGCCAGCGACCATGGCGATTGCCATACGTTGAATCGACGACTTTGGATCCGAGAGGACCACATTCCTGAGCTCTCGCCAGCCTGAAGGGTCACGAACATCGATGAGGGTTCGGACTCCACACTGGCCGAGAGCCAGGACTGCTTGTGGCGTCGATCTCTCGACATCAGTGAGTAGTGCAACTGCAGGTATATTCGGAAATTCACGAACGAGCTTTCCGACACGCGGAACCTCGTGAGCACGACATCGGCTTACCGAAACCAGGACTGCTCCGATCTGGTGGGATTTCAGATCTCGCAGAACATCGTCTACTGAATCCCGATGAAGTGTTCGATACAGGCCCTGACCAGCAGCATCAACACGCAATCGTTCATCAGTAGTCAAAATTGTGCTCACAGGTACCAGCGTCCGGGAATCACTAACATTGGTTCGTGTGGTCATGCTCATTTATTTGCTTCTCCGAAGAGGCTGTCCACGGAGTCTACGAATTCAAGTCATTTCAGCGTCAGATTCATCCTTTTTGCTGGATTCAGGAAACTCGTTTCACGTCCCCTTGGCGATCTAAGGAATCTTTCCCTTCTTCTTGAGGTTTGTTTTCCTACCGATCACAGGTCTTTCACTCACGCCTGAACGCTCCCGTTGCTTTCAACGGTCCTTATGATCTCGCAGCTCATTCAGGAACTTGCTGGTGAATACCAGTACGAGCGCAGCGCTGGAACAGGTCAGTTCGCGACTCTTCACATTCTCAAGTCGGAGAATGGATATTCGATTGCGCACCTGATATCTGCCGAGACGAGCCTTCGCATTCAGCGATCGGCTGAATTTATGAGTCGACTGAGAACCACTGCACAGGTGCACAACCGTTTACTACGTGTTGATCGAAGTGGCATGACGGCAGGCTATCTGTTCTGGATTAGCTCCCCGTTCATCTCATCTATACAGACGGCTCAATCTCGCATTGATGCGGGAGCGCTTCTGACCGATCAGGAAACCGCAGACGTTGGCTCAGAGGTTTGCACTGCTCTATCTGCTCTTCACCATGCGGGATCTTTTCATGGGGGTTTGACACCGGCCTCCGTTGTCCTCACGGAAGGTGGAGCACACATCACCGAATGTGGCGTTTACGTAGCCCTGCAGAAAGAAAACATAGCTGCACATCAGCTCCCGGTAGCACTCCAGACTCGCTATATGAGCCCAGAGCAGCAGATCAGCGGTCAAGCAGATGAACAAGCGGACATCTATTCTCTCGGCGCCATCCTATATGAACTTATCACTGGCAAGCCACCGTTTGGCGGCCGCACTACTGCTATGGTTATGGCAAGTGTGTTAACCAGTGAAGCAACCTTCCGCCCGGAATCGGATAGACAGGAGCCTGGCCGTGTTGTGAAGGCAATCCTGCGTGCCATTGAAAAGGATCCTGCCGATCGATGGAGCTCCATGGAGCACTTCGCTGCTGCCCTTCGTGCTTCTCCTCGGGATATTTCTACCCAAAACACGAACAATTCCGGATCCGGATGTCTCAGTGCCGTGTTTCCCATGGCAGTCGGTTCGTTGTATCCCATATACCGGATTCTCTCCTAGCGGCTTCACGACATGCATTCACTGTGGTATGTTTGGGACACTACTGATCGGACGGTCGCGAGGTCTCGACCTCGAGGAAAGTCCGGGCTCCAAATGGGTACGCTGCCAGGTAACCCCTGGGCGCTATAATGGCGACGGCTAGTGCCACAGAAAACAAACCGCCGATGCAGATCGGTAAGGGTGAAAAGGTGGGGTAAGAGCCCACCGTGCCCATGGCAACATGGGTAGCTCGGTAAACCCCAGCGGGAGCAAGGCCAAATAAGCGGTGAGAGGTACCCGCCTCGACTAAGACACCGCGGGTAGGCTGCTAGAGGGCACAGGTGACTGTGCTCCGAGAGGAATGACCGTCAGGAGCGAGATTAAAGCTCCTACAGAACCCGGCTTACAGATCTGTAGTGGCAGGGCTCCTTCGGGAGCCCTGCCTTTTTTTGACCCTCGGCGGAAAACCGGGTGAGGTAAGGTAGCGCAAAGCTACCAATGCGCACATTTAGTATGAATAAGTTACTAAAGTATCAGGCTGGGCCTGTGGTGGCTGCATAAGCTTATTAGTAGCTTCCAATACCTATTTCTACAAACGTGTACTATATAGCTACTTAATCCTCGTTATCCGGTCGCACTGCTGGGGGGGCCTTGGCTACAGAGCCGCGTGCTTCCTGCAGATATCCCCGCGCTGGCTCCCACCGCCCGGAAAACACTCGTCGTAATGCCCGCCATATAAGCCGAACCGTCAGTATTAGTCCAATGAGAACAATGATCCCGATCAGTAGCGCTATATATGGGTGTTCCCAGAGAAGTAACGCAAAGGCTGTTACGTATCCGAGCTCTACCGTGTTCGCTGCTCCGTTTGTCACAGGTTCTGGCGATGTATCCATCGCATATCGGAGTCCCAGCTTGGTAGTATGTGTTGCTGCTCCCAGACTTCCACCCACGAGTGCAGCAGCAACGACAAAAAGAGCGCTCCCGTGCCATGCTGTTGCTGCTGCCAACGCTGCTGCTGCCGGCGGCCTGATAACGCTATGGAAGGTATCCCATGCTGATGCGATGCCTGGGATCAAGGTCGCGAGGAATTCGAAAAGATAGAGGCCCAACGCAAGTGCAATAATCCAGGTGTTGGACAGGGCACCGAGAGAACCTGGAAGAGGACCGATCCACCCCAGCCGGTCTGCAAGGCCAATAATACCTGCGGTTGCATACAAGTTTATGCCGGCAGCGTAGGCAATTCCGAGAGCCTGCGCAAACGTCGCTACCTGACTCATTGAGCTTGCCCTCTAGGGCGCAGAAAGAACTGCCACAGTCTCAATCCACAAGGCGCAGGGGCATTACAAGACAAAGATATTTTGCTGGATCTGCCCATGCTTCCGGCTCAATCGTACACGCTCGTTCCGGTGCTTTGAATGTCATTCTTACTTCGTCCGTGGGAATGTAGCGCAGTATCTCGAGCAGATAGTTCGCATTGAAGCCGATATCAAGCGCGTCTCCAGTATACCGAACCGGAAGCTCATCCTGTGCTTCACCAAGATCCGGGGTCTGAACACTGAACTTTAGCATCCCGGTATTGAAGGCCATTCGGATTCTGTGCGTCTGGTCTGAGGCAATGACTGACATTCGCTTCAATGCGCTTATCAGCGCAGCCTTGTCTGCAATAGCCACTCTGTCATTATCCCGAGGAATCACCTGGTCGTAATTCGGATAGGGACCTTCAATCAGTCGGGTAAAGACGGCTGTGAATGGGGACCGGAAGCCCAGATGATTATCACCCTTGGCAATCTCGAGCTCTTCATCTGCCGGGAATAGTCTTCGGATCTGTTCCAGCGCCTTTGGAGGGACAATCAGATCACTTGCCGGAGCCGTGGACGCTTTCACTGGCACTTCCATCTTTGCTAATCGATGCCCGTTTGTAGCAACCATCCGCATTAGATCTGGGCGTAGTTCCCACAGGACACCGTTCAGGATTGGCCGACTTTCTTCGTTCGAGACTGCGAATGAGGTGTGTGAAATCAACTTCTGAACTTCACCAGATCTGATTCTCCAGCTCTCGTGAAATCGTACTGTCGGGAACGTCGGAAACTCATCCCGTGGAAGTCCGAGAAGTTTGAACTTTGACCGTCCACATTCAAGTGTAATTCTCTGCTCCCCAGATGTTCCAATCTTCACAGGAGCTGGAGGAAGCTCACGCGCAATTTCGGTTAATTTTTTCGCAGGTATCGTGATTGCACCGCTCGTTTCAACATCTGCGGCCACCTCGGTACTGACAGCAATATCCAGATCGGTTCCAGAGAGTCGAATTCCTCGATCTGTCGTTTCTACCAGAATATTTGCAAGAACAGGAAGAGTTGTCTTCCCCGGGATACTTGCTGCCACAGCTCCCAGGCCTTCCTGTAACTTCTCTCGCGAGATTGTGAAGCGCATTCCTACTCCCGTGATTTTTGGAAAGCTTTCTTTCGCTAAGAACGTCTGAATTGAGGTCAAATTCTGCGTGGGGACTTTGATACTGCCAGTGAAAGCGTCCACGGCTCCGGCAAGTGACTACTTCTTTGCTATATAAAATAAAGATAGAAGTAGTAGTAGACTCATCCTTTCTCTGTTGAAAAACTCGTAAGCTACGATAGTGCCTATAGTTGCTGTTCGCCAGCAGTATGTGTTTGGAGTGTGAAAAACAATTTCGGAAGCGCTTGCGATACTCCTATCCTGAAATTCGGTGTTGAGAACTTAAAAGTTTTTCAGTTGATCTCTCAACTTTTGCACACGAATCTCCAAACCAGGTTGAGAACCTAAATCTGAAGCAACACGATCGAGACTGTGAATGACGGTAGAATGATCTCGACCCCCAAATGCCAAACCAATTTCCACGAGCTGAGTACCAAGCAGTTCTCTTACCAGATACATCGCTATTTGACGAGGGACCGTAAGAGTCTTAGTTCGAGTTTTAGATTTGAGACCATCAACCGTGATCCCCCATTCCTGCGCGACAATCTGCTGTATTGTCGAGATGGTAAGAGAGACCTGATCGTTTCCGACCAGGGAGATAGCCTGCAACTTATCACGTAATGCCTCTCGAGCGACATCAACAGTTATCTCTTTATGCTTTAGTGATGCGTAAGCGAGCAGCTTAATAATTGAGCCCTCGAGCTCTCTGACGTTCGATCGAATATTCTCGGCGATAAATCGCAGGACATCCTCCGGAATGGTAAGCTCAAGATGATCGAGTTGGGCTTTCTGCCGTAGAATTGCAATGCGATGCTCTAAATCGGGGAGTTTGATATCTGCGACCATTCCCCACTGGAAGCGACTGACTAATCTGGCCTCCAAACCGGGAATTTCGGAGGGAGGCCGGTCACTGGTCAGCACGATTTGACGACCACCTTCGTAGAGAGCATTGAAAGTGTGGAAGAACTCCTCCTGTGTTGCTTCCTTTCCTTTTAAAAAATGAACATCATCTACGAGAAGCATGTCGGTTTCCCGATATCGCTTACGAAAATCCTGGGTGGTGCGTGTCTGAATCGATCCGACGAGATCATTGGTGAATTGTTCGGTGCCAATAAAAGTGATTCGAGTATCTGGAAAGCGGTTCAGAATATCGTGAGCAATAGCTTGCATCAGGTGCGTTTTTCCGAGACCTGTATCGCCATACAGAAAGAGGGGGTTGTAGACGCGTCCCGGCACCTGGGCGACCGCCTGAGCTGCAGCGGCTGCAAGCTCATTTGACTTTCCAATAACAAAATGACTAAATGTGTATCTCGCGCTGAGAGGCGCCTGACTGCCGCTATGGGAGTTCGATAGTGTCTTCTTGGGAACCGGCGGAGCTACAAAGAAATCCATCTGAGGACGAGTCTTACGTTCCTCGTTAACCCTGAAGACTACGCTGATGGGATGGCCTAAAGCGATTGGTGCAATCCCGGCAATGAGAGCTGAGTGCTTCGACTCGTTCCAATCAGCTGCGAACTGATCCGGAACGCTCACATATATGATGTGATTTTCGTAGGTAAGCGCGCGCGTGGGCTCAAGCCAGGTGCGAAAAGTCTGCTCCGGGATCTGATGACGAGCTTGGTCTAACAACCGGGACCAGATCTCCGTGGCGGAGAGTGACATCAGCGAAGAATGTGGAAAAATGGAGAGAGGAGCAGGACTCGCGAACGTAGACCACCCATGTGGAAAAGTCAAACGAACCCAGATCGTGTAAGCTGGGAGAGGACTTGCCCTATCTCCTAGTGAGCGTTAAGTTTACCCAGCTTGCTAGTAGCTATTTCGATCAACATCTTCGTAAGACAATCATGGGTAAGCCAACATACAGGCCGCGTAACAAGCGTCGAGTAAAGACACACGGATTCCGAACCCGTATGTCTGATAAGTGGGGCAGAGAGGTGCTAAGCCGGCGCCGGAAGAAGGGGCGGAAGCGGTTGACGGTAAAGCTTCCGACCAAATACGCTGGGGCGTAAGGGGTTTTCCTTCCCGAAGAGCTCTCAGCTACACAGACGGTCGGAGCTTCAGGCAGTGTTGCGAAGTGGGAAGCGAGTTCGATCGGAGCTATTTGAGCTTCGAGGACTTGCTTCCCATTCGTGTGTTGGCCGGATAGGTCTTATCGTGCCTAAACACCGGCAGTCCGCAGTGAGGCGAAATAGACTCAAGCGTCGTCTCCGCGAGATTGTGCGGCTCCAGTGCCTTCCCGAGCTCGATGCCGTCGAAGTAATCATCCGGGCACTGCCTGCTGCGTATGCGCTATCATCAACCCAGCTTGAGGTGGAACTCAAACGCCTCCTGCCTCAACTGTTGGCAAAGGTATGCTGATACGCATTGCTGTCCTGCTCATCCGTGGTTATCAGATGGTGATCTCACCAGTAATGCCACCGGCGTGTCGCTATCTTCCTACCTGTTCGCAGTATGCGATCGACGCAATTGAGCGGTACGGCTGCACCGGTGGCCTTTGGATGGCAATCAAACGCATTGGTAGGTGTCACCCATTTCATGTGGGTGGCTTTGATCCGGTTCCCGAACGTGATGTCCCCATTCCAAAGAGCGTTGCAGAACTGAATGGATAAGCGATTTGTTCTGGCTCTCTTTCTAACGAGCCTCGTTGTCATAGCAACACCGGTGTTGTTTCCGTCTCCTCGTCGTGTACCAGGGCCGCCTGCTGTGTTGCGAGATAGCGGTCCTGAAGCAATCAGTCCGAGCGGTACGGTTGAAAAAACCAGCTTGCCTGCACGGGAAAGCATGCCGGAAGCTCCACCGGTTGCCGCACCGTCCCGCATGATGACTCCTGTCGATACGACAGAGATTTCAGGTGGGAATGCAGACTTCAGGTTTAGTAGTCTGGGTGCACAGCTTCTGTCAGCTGAGTTGCACCAGTTTCGGTCGTACCGTCCGGGCAAGGAGATTATTGTATTACGGGGTGCTATGGATCCACTGGTTCGATATCGGCTACTGGATGCATCTGGCGATACGATCAGACTGGATTCCGTGGCGTTTGCGCGGAGTGAGACTCCGGCGGGCATTACGTATCGGACCAAGACCACCATTGGCATTGTCGTAATCGAGTATTCGGTAATTAGTGACAGCTACATGGTTCGTGTAACGGGCCGCATCGAAGCACAGACAGAAGCAGCAACATTACTGGTGTCATTACCCGGTGGTATTCGATCGGAGGAAGCAGATACGCTCGAGGATCGTGAGCATCTTGCTTTTGCAGTGAAGGCACGCAGGGATAATGCTCGCCGCATTCAGTTCAAAGATCTCGATCCTGGAGAGAGCGATACCACGCAAGGTCCCATCACGTGGGCCGCTTCGAAGAACAAGTACTTCCTGACGGCGCTTCTGGCACCAACAAACGGAGACGCATTCAGTGCAGTTCTGATTACTGGTGGAAACCGGATGGCAAAAGCCGCTACGCGAGCCGATATCCTGGTGGCTCGGACACTCACTCCCGGCCAACCATTCTCGTTCGAGGTCTATGCCGGTCCGCAGGAATGGAAGCGTCTCCATGCTCTGGGTCGCGATTTCGAGAATGTAAATCCGTACGGCGGGTTCATGCAGCCACTCATTCAGCCATTTGCGACGATGGTCATGCGAGTGTTGCTATGGATGCGCGAGACATTCAAGATCAGTTATGGCTGGGTACTGGTGCTGTTCGGCATCATGGTTCGGATCATCACATGGCCGTTGAATCAGAGTGCCATGAAAACCAGTCTGCGAATGCAGCGGATACAGCCGCAACTGGCGGTGGTGCAACAGAAGTACAAGAACAATCAGGAAAAACAGCGAGAAGAAATAATGCAGGTGTATCGTGAGCATGGGATGACGCCATTCAGTCCATTGATGGGATGTCTTCCGATGTTGCTACCGATGCCGGTGCTCTTCGCCCTCTTTTTCGTTTTCCAGAACACCATTGAATTTCGAGGCGTACCATTCCTCTGGCTGCCAGATATCTCACTGCATGACCCGCTCTACATTATTCCGCTGGTCATGGGTCTTTCGATGTATGGACTTTCGTGGATTGGCATGCGGAACGCCCCACCCAACCCGCAGGCGAAAATGATGGGCTATTTTCTCCCGGTGATGATGACAGTGCTGTTCTGGCGTTTTGCTTCCGGGCTGAATCTGTACTACACGATTCAGAACATTGCCGCCTTACCGCAGCAATGGCTCATAGCACGGGATCGTGGCAAGCCTTCGAATGTGACAAGCGCGCCAGCCACAGTTGTCCGGCGATGAGAGTCTGCTAGGGACGCAGCGTCTCTCTCATGCGCGTCATTTACATTGGGCACGCCACACTGTTGCTCGAAATGTCCGGGCACAGGGTGATGACGGATCCAAATTTTGATTCGAAGCTGGGACGAATTTTACGGCGGGTGTCAGCGCCCGGGATTCCGCTGGACAAATTGCCGCACATTGATGCGATTCTGCTGACGCACGCGCACGCGGACCATCTGTCGTTCGCATCGCTGGATGCACTATCGAGCAATATCCCCCTGTACGCTCCACCGCCGGTGGCGTCCTGGCTGCAGAAGCTGGGATACCGTCAAGCAGTCGCACTGCCTATTGGCGAGACGATCACCATTGGATCCATTACCGTCCACGCGGCGTCTGCCAGGCACAGCGGTAATCGGTACGGTGTAGACCGATGGCGAAGCGCGACCAGCATGTACTTGCTGGATGATGGCACCATGAGCTGTTTCTTTGCGGGGGACACTGCTCTGACCCCCAGTACGCACGAAATGGTTCAGGATCAATTGACAAAGCGTGGTCGAACGCTCGACGTAGCATTGCTACCCATTGGCCACGCACCATGGTGGAAGCCCGGATTCCGGCGTGGCCATCTGACTAGCGATGATGCTCTGGAGTTGTTTCAGCGATTAGGTGCGCGGTTTTTCATACCCTATCACTGGGGCACGTTCCACCACGTGACATCGGGACCGTACGATGCCATCGAGCGATTACGCGCCCAACTTGCAAGCCACTCCAGAGGTGCTGACGTCCGCATTCTTGAACCCGGGGATGGACTCGAGATCACGACGCCGGGATAGGGACAGGGAGCCCATGGATGGGTTTGCCGAAGTGTTTGAAACCAGAGACACAATCGCTGCGCTGTCCACCCCACCCGGCCGCAGTGGGGTAGCGGTCATTCGCATCAGTGGTTCGCAGGCAGGAACCATTGGAAGCGTGCTGTTGAATCCATGGCCGTTGTTGGATCGGGTGGCGACACTCTGCGAGATACGCGCCGACGCTCACGGCGCAGTGCTGGACCAGGCGCTGGCTACATTCTTTCGGGCACCCGCTTCGTTCACTGGCGAAGATACCCTCGAGATTTCCACTCATGGTGGATACCTCATTCCAGCGCTGGTTCTCGCGGCACTGTTGAATCAGGGAGCCCGGGAGGCCATGCCGGGAGAGTTCACCCGTCGTGCGGTAATGAATGGACGGCTGGACATTCTGCAGGCCGAGGCAGTTGGCGACCTGGTTGATGCGTCGACCCATGCGATGCACCACGCGGCCATTGCTCAACTGGATGGCTCCCTCTCGCGAGAAATCCTCCGCCTCCGCGAGCGTCTCATAGAACTGGAAGCCCTGATCGGCTATGATATCGATTTTCCGGAAGAAGACGATGGACCAGTCCCGCGGGACCGAATACTTGCAACGGCAACTGCCGCAGCGGACGCCATCGAGTCTCTGCTAGAGACTGCTCCGAGGGGTGAGTTGCTCCGCGAAGGCGCTATTGTCGTGATTGCCGGGCACCCAAATGTCGGGAAATCATCACTGTTCAACGCTCTGCTGGGAAAAGCACGGGCAATCGTCACGGAAATTCCAGGGACAACCCGCGATGCGCTGGAAGCCGTGATTGATGTTCGAGGGTGGCCAATCCGGCTGGTAGACACCGCGGGAATACGCGCGACCACCGATGTCGTAGAGCAACTCGGAGTAGAGGTAAGCGAGCGCTATGTCACGGGCGCACACGTCATCCTGCTATGCAATGACGGCTCATCCGGTTACGAGAGAGTCGTACTCCGGATCGCGGAATTGAGTCGAGCACCGATTATACGCGTGCGGACAAAATCCGATTTAGTAACACTCGGAGATAAAACATTCGACGATGATGTGAGCGTCAGCGTCATCGCGCGCGCCGGCCTCGACGCTCTCCTTCATCGAATCGCCGTGGTGCTCGACGACCACTATGGCACATCCATGGTCGATGCTCCGGTAATCACGCGAGCCCGACATCGAAAAGCGCTCGAACGAGCCCGCTCCGAGCTCTTGCTGTTCGACAAGGCATGGCAAGGGGTACTGCCGGCACCCGTAGCGGCCGTTCACATTCGCGCCGCAATTGGAGCGATCGAGGAGCTTGTCGGCACCATCGATGTGGAGGATGTGCTCGATACGCTCTTTCGTTCATTCTGTATCGGTAAGTGACCTACGGCCTGGAGTCCGTACCGGCGCGATCAACGTAACGAGCGAGATTGGACCAGATTTCGTCCGCGAGCCACTCGACACGATGTCGTGCGTACTCCATTTCGGCAGCGGTCAGCGTCTCAGCGCGGTGCGAGAGATGACGCACGAGTGCCAGCAACTCGTCAAGCAACTCACGAAGCTCCGGATTTCTACGCCGCTCGGTATCCTTGCTGTCGTCGGAGGGTAGCGGGGTCATTCCCCTAACCTAGCGCACCACTCCGGGTCACGCAGTAGCGGCAGCAGCATCGCCGATTGCTGCGATTTCCTGGGCACTCGCTCGGACGGCCCAGGCAAGCCCGCGCTGAGCGATAGCGGCCTCGGCCATCCGTGCACCGAGATAGTATCCCCCACGCTCCGGGAGGATGTAACGGTCGATCGTACGTGCTTCGTCGCTCATGCCACCCGAGAGATAGCGGAGGCGCAGTCCAAGCCCTGCGCGATCGAGATCTTCGGTGACTGCGCGCATAAGGACAGACTCTATCTCGCGGACCCGGGCATACTGTCGTCTCCCGTAGCCAAAATATTCCCAGGCAGCATGCCCGGGACTGATGGCGCGCGAGACCTGAACGGCGAGGCCTTCGTTGATGAGCAGCTCCCGTAATGACGCTTTCCGGCCCGTATCCCAATACGAGTAGTAGCCGTTGGCGTCTGCAATCAGCCGCCGCAACTCCGCTCGACTGGTGGGAGATGTATAGCGGATCGCGTGCGCGATCTCGTGTGATAGCCAGAGCGGAAGAAGCTCGGGATCGAGTCCGAGACCTTGAGTGTCAGGATTGGTGACACCGGTGAAGTGCTCGAGACAGACGAACGCGACTCCCTTTCCTTCAACGACGAGCTCTCCGGCATTGGCAGCGCCAACGCCGACCATGAGAACGACATCGACATCCACATCAGCCTCGAGAAGGAGGCTGCACTGCTGTTCAGCAGCCCGGGCAAGAGAAACCACATCCGTTCGCTCGAGCACTGATCGCAAATCCCGCCGGTCAGCCATGACGGTGGAACGAACAACTTCCAGAAAATGCGGACCGTCCGGGTCAAGAACGTAGTTGTGCCAGTAGGCTTCGAGAAGGGCACGGTGGCTGTCGTAGTAGCGCTGGTAGGCGGTGATCCGGTCGGTGCTGTTGAGTATGGCAAAGAAATCAGGAAGCAGATTGATGAGCATCAACAGGAGGGACCGGGGACAGCGCTGACCGGCGGACGCGAGAAGATAGTGACGGCTGAAACAGTGAACAAGAGTAACCGCCAACACGCATGACGATTTTGAAAAGAAAAACGAGTGAAGTGCCTCAAAACGACAGCCACCACATTGTGGCACAGAAATTTCTTTGATCTGAAGTAGTCGGAGGAATGCATGACCACGTTACAGCATATCGATCTTCGCTGCCCTGTTTGTGATAATCGCTTCAGGTCACAGGCGGTTGTTTCAACGAATTCATTTGGCGGCAAGCGGACAGACTTTCACGAGCGCGCAGCGGGCACACAGCCATTGCCCTACCTCATCCACATGTGTGGGCGCTGTGGGTATTCGGGGTCAGAAAGGGATTTCACCGAGGAGGCTGAGGTGAGTCCCATGCTCAGGGAACACGTCTGGAACGAGCTCGCACCCAAGCTTGCCTGCACCAGCGCGACCGGGTCAGAGAAATATGAGGCCGCTGCACAGGTTGCCGAGTGGCAGTCAATGGACGCGCGCTACGTTGCCGACTTGCTGCTCCGGGCTGCGTGGTGCTGTGTGGATGAGGGCGATATAGAAGCCGAACGGTTCTTTCGTCGCCGCGCGGCATGGATGTTCGAGCGCGCGCTCGGTTCCTACGATGGTGTGGCCAGAGACGAGCGTGCGGTGCTTACCTACCTCGTGGGCGAGCTGTGGCGCCGGACTGGGGACACGAAAGCTGCAGCAGTGTGGCTTGGTCGTGTTGCGAACGAAGTGGTTGATCCGCCAGCTCAGCAGTGGGTCGTCGAGGCCGCTCGGCAGCAGCGCGAATGTCCCCGCGAGTGGTTTGGGTAGAACGTCTGAATCTATCGGGTTCCAAACAAGCGATCGCCGGCATCGCCAAGCCCGGGCAGAATATAGCCCACACCATTGAGCTCTCGATCGAGTGAAGCACAATAAATCTGCACATCGGGGTGTGCCTGGGTCAGCCTCCGAACGCCTTCGGGGGCGGCGACGATGCATAGGAAACGAATTCGGGTTGCTCCCGCCCGCTTGAGCGAGGTGACTGCGGCGGCGGCACTGCCGCCAGTGGCGAGCATGGGATCGAGGACAAGGAAATCGCGTTCCGAGACATCACCGGGGACCTTGAAGTAGTAGTCCACGGGTTCCAGCGTGGTGTGATCCCGGTAGAGGCCGATATGCCCGACGCGAGCGGAGGGCACCAGTCGAAGGACACCCTCAACCATCCCCAACCCGGCGCGCAGAATGGGAACGAGGGTGTCCTTCGACTGGTGCCCTCCGCTCGCGTCGGGCATATCGGCCTCTACCGG
>JBKJRV010000180.1:0-5688 GCA_046593115.1 Gemmatimonadaceae bacterium | reverse complement strand
GCCGGCGCGGCTTGGCACCATCGTGATCACCGCTTTTTACATCGCGATGATTGGTGCGCCGCCGCCCGCCGTGCGTTCCGGTGTGATGCTCGCGGCCGCGATGATGTCGCGCCTGATCCAGCGCCCCACGTCGCCGTGGGCTGGTATCGCGCTCGGCGCCGTCATCCCACTCCTGCTCGACGCGCGTGCCGTCTTCGACCTGGGCTACCAGCTGAGTGTGGCGGGGATTGCGGCGCTCGCGGCAAGCAGTGCGCTCGCCAGGCGCCTGCACATCGGGCGACATCGCTTTGGCGAATTCAAGCGCGGGCTGCTCGCATCCACCGTCGCGACGGCCGTTACGGCGCCGCTCATCGCCTGGCATTTTGGACGCATCAGCATTGTCGCTCCGTTCACGAATCTCGTCGCGGGGCCGGTCATCGGTCTTGCGCAGCCAATGCTGTTCCTGACGCTGCTGCTCTCTCCACTGGAACCCGTCGCCAGCTTCGTCGCTGACGGGGTTCATCCATTGCTGCGCCTGTTTGACACCGTTGCCACCATGGGGGCAGCGGTGCCGCATGCCGCCGTCAGCGTCGCCCCGACGCTGCTGGCCGCCGTGTGCGGGGGAGTGGCGGCGACGGCGTGCGTGGTGGCTGCCTCGAGCCGTTTCCCGGGTCGGGCTTCGCTGCTCGCCGCCGCCGCCCTGTCCGTCATGGTCTGGGCACCCGACCGTGTAACCCACGATGGATTCGCCGAACTGCACATGATCGACGTCGGCCAGGGGGACGCGATCGCTTTACGGTCCGCGTCGGGGCGCTGGCTCGTGGTGGACGCTGGCCGCCAGTGGCGAGGTGGCGATGCGGGCCGCAGAACGGTCATCCCGTATCTGCGGCGAAGAGGCGGAGCGGTTGACGGTTTCGTGCTCTCGCACCCGCACGCCGATCACGCCGGCGGCGCGGCGTCGCTGATCCGCGCCCTGCGGCCTCGGCATTTCTGGGACCCCGCATTCGTCGAAGGCAACCTCGTGTATCGCGATCTGCTGCGAGAAGTGGCAGCCGCCCGGATTACGTGGCGACGCGTTCGTCCCGGGGAGCGCTACGAGTTCGATGGCATGCGCATCGAGTTTCTGGGGCCTGATTCCGCGTGGACGGCGGGACTGGACGACCCGAACGAGGCGAGCGTCGTCCTGCTGGTGCGTATCGGCGCGGTGCGGTTTCTGCTTGTGGGGGACGCCGAGCGGGCCGAGGAGGCGTGGCTGCTGGAGCACGCGCGTACGTCACTGCAGGCAGACGTGTTGAAGGTGGGTCACCACGGCAGCTCCACGAGTTCCACCCCGGAGTTTCTCGATGCCGTGGCGCCGAGAGTGGCACTGATTTCGGTTGGCGCTGGTAACACATACCGTCACCCCAGTCCCGAGGTCCTGCAGTCGCTTCAGTCGCGACATGCTCAGGTGCTTAGGACCGACTTGGCGGGAAGCGTTGTCATTCGCACTGATGGCCAGCGGATCTGGATTCACACGGAAGGAGGATCATGGGAGCTGCCGCGTTCGTCCGGAGAGCGTTGATCGGCGTGTCGGACACTGTTCCGGCAGGGCTGCTGGCGCGGTTCCCGGAGCTGTCCGGCATCCGGCTTCGCCGCGGCGGACTGGCGGTTCGTATGGGAGGCTGGTCACTGCTGCAGCCAACCGCCGCGGCCATCACCCTGTGGCGCTACGTGTTCCTCGCACCGGATACGGAACCTGAAGCGGAACTGCTCTTGCACGAGCTCCGGCACGTACAGCAGTTTCAGAGCAGTCGCGTCTTCCCGCTTCGCTATCTGCTGGAGAGCCTGCGGCGCGGCTATCAAGAGAACCGGTATGAGCTCGACGCGGTCGCCTTTGCGGACGATCGCCTCGCGACGCACCGGAAGACCAGGATTCAGGAGAGGTAGCGTGGTTCAGCATACTGCCACTTCGGTCGTTACCATCGACCGCTTCATTATCGAGGAAGAACGCCTGCATCCCGAGGCGACGGGCGAGCTGTCAGGAATACTTTACGACATTGCGCTCGCCGCCAAGATGATCGCCAGCAAGGTGCGGTGCGCCGGCCTCGCGGACATTCTCGGGTCGGCGGACATTCAGAATGTCCAGGGGGAGCTGCAACAGAAGCTCGATGTCTTTGCGAACGAGACGATTATCAAGGCGCTCGACCATGGCGGCCGGCTGTGCGCCATGGCGTCAGAGGAAGAACCGGACATCATTCACATTCCCGAGGGGTTTCGTTGCGGCAAGTACGCGCTGCTCTTCGATCCGCTCGACGGCTCCTCCAACATCGACGTCAACGTGCCGGTGGGGACCATCTTCTCGGTGGTGCGCAAGATCACGCGCGGCACGCGCGGCGAGATGGAGGACATGCTGCAGCCGGGACGACGACAGGTTGCCGCCGGTTATGTGATCTACGGCTCGAGCACGATGCTCGTCTACACCACGGGGCAGGGAGTGCACGGCTTCACGCTCGATCCCTCCATCGGCGAATTCCTGCTCTCGCATCCCAACATTCATATTCCAAACGAAGGGCGATACCTCTCGGTCAACGATTCGTACGAGCAGCACTGGGACGATCCGGTGAAGGCACTCATGCGACGCTACCGCGGCCTCGATGGGGAGCGAAAGGCCATGAACGTTCGCTATGTGGGCTCCCTGGTCGCGGATTTTCATCGTAACCTCCTGGGCGGCGGCATCTTCTGCTATCCGCCCAACCGGAAGAGCCCAAAGGGCAAGCTTCGCCTGCTGTACGAGGCCAATCCGCTCGCTTTCATCTGCGAGCAGGCGGGCGGCGCCGCCACCGATGGCACCGGACGCATCCTCGATATTCAGCCCACTGAGCTGCACCAGCGCGTCCCGCTGTACATGGGCAGCAAGTCCGACGTAGACATCGCCCGGCAGATGATCAGTGGGACGCCGGCGCTCATCGGCGCCTGAGGGAATTGCCGGGGCTCGCGGCTTCGCCCCTCGCGCCGCGACGATGACATGACGTCGGATAGTCGTCGCACGCCATCAGGAATACCCGTCGAGCCGTTTTACCGGCCCGAGGATGTCCCGGTGGAATACGAGAGGGATCTCGCCGATCCCGGGCAGTTCCCGTTTACTCGCGGGATCCAGCCGACGATGTACCGTGGACGGCTGTGGACCATGCGTCAGTACGCGGGCTTCGGCACGGCTGCAGAAACCAACCATCGCTTCCGGCTGTTGCTCGATGCGGGACAAACCGGCCTCTCGGTGGCGTTCGATCTCCCAACGCAGATGGGCATCGATTCGGACTCGCCGCGCGCGCTCGGTGAGGTCGGACGGGTGGGCGTCGCCATCGACAGCGTGGAAGACATGCACCGCCTGTTCGAGGACATCCCCCTCGACAAGGTATCCACGTCGATGACCATCAACGCGACGGCGGCGACGCTGCTCGCGATGTACCTGGTCGTCGCCGAAGAGCGAGGTATTTCCGCCGATCGAGTCTCGGGGACGATTCAGAACGACATTCTCAAGGAGTACATCGCGCGCGGGACGTACATTTACCCGCCGGCGCCGAGCCTCGCGCTCATCACGGATGTCTTTCGCTACTGCGCGGAGCAGGTACCCGGGTGGAATCCCATCTCCATCTCGGGCTACCACATTCGCGAAGCGGGTGCGACGGCCGTGCAGGAGTTGGCCTTCACCCTCGCGAACACTATCGAGTACGTCACGCGCGCCCGCGACGCCGGCCTCGCGGTGGATGACTTCGCGCCCCGGCTCTCGTTCTTCTTCGCGGCGCACTCGGACCTGTTCGAGGAGGTCGCGAAGTTTCGCGCGGCGCGGCGCATGTACGCTCGCATTATGCGCGATCGTTTCGGCGCCTCGGACGCCAGCTGCCGGCTGCGCTTCCACACACAGACCGGCGGCGTCACCCTTACGGCGCAGCAGCCGCTGAATAACGTCGTGCGCGTTGCCGTGCAGACACTGGCCGCGGTGCTCGGCGGCACGCAATCACTTCATACCAACGGCTTCGACGAGGCGCTCACTCTTCCGACCGCCGACGCCGCGACGCTGGCGCTGCGCACGCAGCAGATCGTGGCGTTCGAGTCCGGTGTCGCCGACACCGCCGATCCGCTGGCTGGCAGCTATCACGTCGAGCGGCTCACCGATGAGCTCGAAGCGCAGGCCCTCGCGCTGCTGGAGAAGATTGCAGAGCAGGGGGGCGCCGAGCGCGCCATTGCAGCGGGGTTTCCGCAGGAGGAGATCGCGCGGAGTGCGTACGAGCATCAACTCCGTATTGAGCGCGGCGAGTCAACGATCGTGGGCGTGAATCGCTTCTCGGATGCCCGCGAGACACCGATGCATGCGAGTCCTGATTTCACGACGCTCGCGCGCGAACAGGTGGATCGGGTGCGAGCGGTGCGTGCCAAACGCGATGCTTCGGTCGTCACTGCGCGGCTCGATCGCCTGCGGACGCTCGCCGCGAGCTACCTCGGCGAGGCATCCGGCGGTGCGCTGCCGCCGCTCGTACCGGCCATCGTTGACGCGGTACGCGCGCGCGCGACCGTTGGCGAGATCAGTGACGCCCTGGAGTCACACTGGGGACGCTACAAGCCGTAGGGCTGCGGGTCGCACCGGGTCATCACTCTTGTAGATGTTCCCGCGTGCCGACTAACTTTCGAGTGCTGGCTCCCTCCTCGAAACCGTCCGACATGCCGATCCACGAATATCGTTGCCCCGACGGGCACACGACCGAAAAATTCTTTCGGAAAATGAGCGACGTCGAAGTGCAGAGTACCTGCGCCGCGTGCGGCGCGGTCGCCGAGCGTCAGATGTCCGGCGCGGGCCTGGTGTTCAAGGGATCCGGTTTTTATCTCACCGACTACGGCAAGTCGGGAAGTGCGGCCGCCAAGGCGAAAGCCGACGCCGGCGGTTCCGAGTCGAGGTCGGAGTCGAAGAGCGACGGCGGTGGCGATGCCCGAAAGGAGAGCGGCGGCGATTCCAGAAAGGAGGGCGGCGGCGACGCCAAGGGGAACGGCGCGGGAGAAGGGAAGAGCACGAAATCCGAGTCGAAGCCCGCACCCGCGGCTGCACCAGCGCCTTCGGCCGCGGACGGTTCGAAGAAGAAGGCCCCCAAGAGCGCTCCGAAGTCGGAATGATCGGCGCTGATACCATCCGCGCCGGTCTCGTCGCCGCGGCGCGGAAGATTGGCGCGTCCGATGCCATCGAACCGGTACTCGAGCGACCGCGCGACAGCGCGCACGGCGATTGGTCCACGAATCTCGCGCTCACGCTGGCTCGGCCGCTGAAGCGGAAGCCGCGTGAGATTGCGGAGGCGTTGGCCGCCGCGCTCGATCTCGCGGACGCGGGCGTCAGCCGCGTGGAGATCGCTGGCCCCGGGTTCATCAATTTCTATCTCGACCCGGCGGTCGTTGCGCGCGGGTTGCTGCGGATCGTCGAGGCGGACGCCAACTATGGCCGCCGCGACGTGGGAGACATGCGCGCCGTGAACGTGGAATTCGTGTCCGCCAATCCCACCGGACCGCTTCATGTAGGGCACGGCCGGCAGGCCGCGCTTGGCGATGCGATTGCCGCCCTTCTCGAGTGGTCCGGGTGGAAAGTATCGCGCGAGTTTTATTACAACGACGGCGGCGCCCAGATCGCCAACCTGGGCAAGAGCGTCCGCGCACGCATTGCCGAGCGGGCCGGACAACCCGGCGGAATTC
>JBKJRV010000450.1:0-16015 GCA_046593115.1 Gemmatimonadaceae bacterium | reverse complement strand
GGACGACGAAAAGACGTGGTAAAAACACGGAAGGCCGGGCGTTCGATGCGGCCCTTCTACATGGCCCTCGGCGCCATTGGCGTTGTCGGCGCGGCCGTGCTCGGCTACATCGTCACGCGGCCCAAGCCGGCGCCGATCACGCTCGATGCCAACACGCCACTGCCGAAGGCCGAAGGTTACTTCCTCGGGAATCCGGCGGCACCGGTGCAGGTGTTCGAGTTCGCGGACCTGCAGTGTCCGGTGTGCGCGGATTTCGGCCTGCTCACGGAGCCCGACGTGAAGAAGCGCCTCATCGAAACCGGCAAGATCGGGTATCGCTTCCTGGATTTCCCGCTGCCCATGCACCCCAATGCGTGGAATGCCGCCAACGCTGGTGCCTGTGCCAACGAGCAGGGAAAGTTCTGGGAGATGAAGGATCAGATCTTCCAGGGTCAGCTCGAGTGGAGCAACGAGCGTAATCCGAAGAGCACCTTCGCCGGCTACGGGAAGCAGATCGGTCTCGACGCGAACGCGTGGGAGAGCTGCTACGAGTCGAAGCGGCTCTATCCGAAGATTCAGGCGAATCTGAAGGAAGGGGAGCGGCGCATGGTGTCGGCGACGCCCACCTTCATCATCGGCAAGCGCGTGCTGCCAGGCAGCCTGTCCTACGACAAGTTCAAGGCGTACGTGGATTCCGCGGCGGCCGAGGCACCCGTGATGGGCGCGCCTGCGCCACAGCCGACCACCTTGATGAAGGCCGATACCGCGAAACGGTAGCTCGCGTGAGCAAGCGCATGGTAATCGCCGTGCTCGCGCTGATTGGCGCGTTCGTGGCGACCTACCTCACCTTCTACAAGCTCGGCATCATCGGCGAGCTCACCTGCACCGTCGGTTCGTGTACGACGGTGCAGTCCAGCAAGTGGGCGAGATTTCTCGGATTCCCGGTGGCTGCATGGGGCCTGGGCTTCTATGTGACGGTGTTGATCGTCACGCTCGTCGGGCTGCAGGAGCGGTTTCTGGAATCGCGCGCCATCTCGCTGTTTCTTGTGGCCGCGTCGGGATGGGGGACGCTGTTCTCCCTCTGGCTCACGTATCTCGAAGGCTTCGTGATTCGCGCATGGTGCCAGTGGTGCGTTGTCTCCGCTGTGCTGGTGACGGCCATCTTCATCGCGAGCGTGCTGGATTTGCTCGAGTTGGGCGGCGTTGAGGAGGAGGCGTAAACTATTGCGTATTGCGTATGGCGTAACGTGACATCACTGGCGTCCGATTTCATCGCCCGTTCGCGGTATCTGCTGGGCGAGGAGTACCGCACGAAGCTTCGGAAAACGCTGGATGCATTGCCGCCTGATGCGCTCTGGTGGAGGGCCAACGCCGAATCGAACAGCGTTGGTAATCTGCTGCTTCATCTCGCAGGCAACGCGCGACAGTGGATCGTTAGCGGAGTTGGTGAAGCGGAGGACAAGCGCTTTCGCGCTGCTGAATTCACCGCTGACGGTGGGCAGTCGGTTGCCGAGTTGTGGGAGATGATCGAGGCGGCGCTGCGTGATGCGGACGCCGTTCTCGCAACACTGGACGAGAGCAAGCTCGCCCGCCGGCTCACCATTCAGGGCCGGGAAGTCACCGTGCTCGGGGCAGTGTACCACGTCGTCGAGCACTTCTCGATGCACATGGGGCAGATCATACTGCTTGCCAAGCTGCTCTCACCCGGATCGATCCGGTTTTACGAAGACGCGGGAGGCCTGGCGCGTCCGGTCTGGAAGGAAGGCGCGAACACTGGTCGGCCAACCGGGCTATAATGAGCTCACAGTAGATCCCGACAGGGCTCGCTACGCTCGCTCCTGCGGGATGACGGAAAGCAGGGCTACGCCCGCTTGACGCTCCGCTGTCTCGCTTCCGCCGCATCGTTCAAGCGCAGCGCGGGACGGGTATCCTCCGGTTGTTCGTCCTGCTGATGACGCCGCCGGAACGGCACCAGGTCTGATCCCAGCACGACCAGCGCACGCGTCGCCACTGTGCTCGCCAGTGGCTCGGGAACGCCCATCACGCGGATGTACGTGTCGATCGCACGATCGAAGCTTTGATCCTCGGCGAGCGTATCCACGAACATCAGGGCGTTGTCCACGTGCGCGCGAATCAGTGACTCCTCGGCCCGCGCCTCAGCGAGCCGCAGCCGCCGCTCGGCGGAGGGGCTCAGCTTCCGATGGAAGATGGACTCGGGAAACAGACGGGAGAGGAAGCTCATTGGCAGTTGAAATCTACACCGCGGATGGGCAGATATCGCGCCAGCACGTCACGCGCCTTACCCCTCCTTGTCTTCGTACTGCGCCTTCAGGTCGGCGACGACCGCCGGGTCAGACAGCGTCGTGGTATCCCCGAGGGTGCGGCCTTCGGCGATGTCGCGGAGCAGGCGGCGCATGATTTTGCCCGATCGGGTCTTCGGGAGGTCGGCGGAGAAGAGAATGTCGTCCGGCCGCGCCAGCGCTCCGATCTTGTTCGCAACGTGGGCCTTCAATTCGTCCCTCAGCTCCGAGCTTGGCTCGTGGGTCGAACGCAGGGTGACGAAGGCCGCAATCGACTGCCCCTTGAGCTCGTGCGCCTTGCCGACCACGGCCGCTTCCGCGACGGCGGGGTGGTCCACCAGGGCAGACTCCACCTCCATCGTGCCGATGCGATGCCCTGCGACGTTCAGCACATCGTCCACGCGACCCATAATCCAGAAGTATCCATCCTCATCGCGCTTGGCGCCGTCGCCGGGAAAGTACAGGTCGGGCCGGCCTGGCCACCTGGTGAAGTAGGTCTCGACGTACCGCGCGTCGTCGTTCCAGATGGTACGGAGCATCGACGGCCACGGCTTCGTCAGTGCGAGCAGGCCGCCACCGACCGGGATGGGCTTGCCGGCGGCATCGAGCAGGTCGGCTGAAAATCCGGGGAGCACGGTTGTCGCACTTCCGGGCTTGGTTTCGGTAACGGCCGGAAGCGGTGAGATGACGATGGCGCCGGTTTCGGTTTGCCACCACGTGTCCACGATGGGGCAACGCTTTCCGCCAATGTGTTCGTGATACCACATCCAGGCTTCGGGGTTGATCGGTTCGCCGACGGAACCGAGGAGGCGGAGACGGGACAGGTCGTGCTTCGCGGGATACTGCGCCCCCCATTTCATGAAGGCGCGAATGGCGGTCGGCGCGGTGTAGAGAATGGTGACCCCCTTCCGCTCGCAAATCTCCCAGAACCGGTTCTTCTCGGGCCAGTCGGGGGCGCCCTCGTACATGACGCACGTCGCCCCGTTCGCGAGCGGACCGTACGTCAGATAGGAATGACCCGTGACCCAGCCGACGTCGGCGGTACACCAGAAGACGTCGTCTTCCTGCAGGTCGAACACCAGCCGTGCGGTGGCAGTGACGGCGGTGAGATAGCCGCCCGTACTGTGGACGATGCCCTTCGGCTTGCCCGTAGTGCCCGACGTGTAGAGGATGAAGAGCACGTCCTCCGCGTCCATGGCTTCCGGCTCGCACCACATTGATGCTTCGCGCATCAACTCGTGGTACCATCGGTCGCGACCGGACTTCATGGTGGCGAAGGACTCGTCCACCTTCGCATTGCCAAGCCGGCGGACGACGACGACGTGCTCGATGGACGGGGTTTCCTCGAGGGCCTTGTCGGCGTTGCGCTTCAGCGGGACGGTTTGCCCCCGCCGATACCCGCCGTCGGCGGTCACGAGCACCTTGCATTCCGAATCATTAATGCGGTCGCGCAGGGACTCGGGAGCGAAGCCTCCGAATACAACGGAGTGAATGGCCCCGATGCGCGCGCAGGCCAGCATGGCGATGACCGCTTCGGGGATCATCGGCAGATAGATGGCGACGCGATCGCCGCGCGCGACGCCGAGAGTGCGCAGCACGTTCGCGAACTGGTTGACCTCGACGTAGAGGTCCCAGTACGTCAGCGTGCGCCGGTCGCCGGGCTCACCTTCCCAGATCAAGGCCGCCTTGTTCCGGCGCAGGGTGCGCACGTGGCGGTCCACGCAGTTCACTGCGACGTTGAGCTTTCCACCGAGGAACCACTTCGAGTGGGGCGGCGTCCATTCGAGCACTTTCGTCCAGGGCTCGATCCACTCGAGGTCGCGCGCCATCCCCGCCCAGAAGCCCTCCGGATCGGACTCGGAGTAGTCGTGCATCTGCCGGCTGGAGATATTCGCCTTCCGGGCGAACGCGCGGTCGGGCTTGAAGCGACGATGCTCGTGGAGCAGGACGTCGATGTCGGTCATGGAGAGATTGTGCGCTGTTGCCAGCCTCAAGGGAAGTAGACGAGGAAACGTCCGGCTGGCCCATCGGCCTGTCCCTGTCATCGCCTTCAAACCGCGTACTCCTGCGACGGAGGGATAACGTCACAACAGCGCACGCCCGTAGATTGCGCGGAATGTCCAGCACCCCGACGGTTCTCGCGCAGGCGTTGTCGCGACGATTTGGCGCCCGTCGCGCCGTCGAGGGCGTGAGCTTCGAGCTGCTGGCGGGGCAATCCCTCGCGCTTTTCGGGCCGAATGGAGCGGGCAAGACGACGTTGATGCGCATGCTCGCCGGATTGCTGCGTCCCACGTCAGGGAGCGCGTCGGTCGCGGGTGTGGCACTCCGGGGCGGAACCCCCGCGCGAGCTCAGGTTGGAATGATCGGACACCACTCCATGCTCTACCCCGTGCTCACCGCCGCCGAGAACGTGGAGTTTGCCGCCCGGCTGCACGGACTGCCCGATGCATCGAACGTGGCGCGGCACGCGCTGGATGGCATGGGGATTCTCGACCGTGCCGGAGTGCCGGTGCGAGCCCTGAGCCGGGGCCTGCAGCAGCGCGTGGCGATCGCGAGGTCCACGGTGCACCGGCCGAAGCTGCTCCTGTGCGACGAACCCTTCGGCGCGCTCGATGAGTTGGGCGCACAGGCACTCGCCGGGCTGCTGGAACGCATGCGATCAGAGGGATCGGCCATCGTCCTCATCACGCATGACATTGCCCAGGGTCTGCGCCACGCCACACACGCGGCCATGATGCGCGACGGACGACTGGCCGGCGTCGAGCCGTCCACCGGCATTGCACCGGCCGACTATTCGGCGCGGTATCGCGTGCTGTGCGGACTCTCCGATGTCGCCTGATTCAATGCCGCCTGATTCGATGCGGTCTGATTCGATGCCGCCTGATTCGATGCCGCCTGACACCATACAGGCCGCGATCGCCATCGCGCGGAAGGATCTGGCGATCGAATTCCGGACGCGTACGGCCTTTCTGTCGTCGCTCGTCTTCGCGCTGCTCGCTATCGTCATCTTCTATTTCGCGTGGGATCCCACCGCCATTCCGGCGCTCGACCTCGCGCCTGGCGTGCTGTGGGTGATTTTCACGTTCTCCGGTCTGCTGGGACTCAACCGGTCCTTCGCTATAGAGCAATCGGAGCGCGCCATCGACGGCTTGTTGCTCGCGCCGGTGTCGCGGCAGGCGATCTATCTTGGAAAGGGCTTCGCGAATCTCCTCTTCGTGCTCGCCGTGCAGGCGATCGCGCTCCCGGCCGTGGTACTCTTCTACAACGTTCCCGTCACCGGCGGATTTGTGGCCGTTGCGGCGATCGCGGTGCTCGCTGCCATTGGCCTGGTCGCGATCGGCACGCTCTTTAGCTCCATGGCCGTGAACACGCGACTTGCGGAGCTGTTGCTGCCCATGCTGTCGCTCCCTTTTTTCGTCCCGATCGTCATGCCGGCGGCGCAGGCCACCGCCTCACTGCTCGCCGGCCGGCCAGTGGCGGAGGCCGCAGCCTGGTTGAAAGTCCTGCTCGCGTTCGACATTGTTTTTGTCGCCGCGTGCGCGCTCGCGTTCCCCTACACAATCGAGGAGTAGCTGGTGGCTTTGCGCTGGAGCGGTGCACATCTCCCGCCTGATCAGGCACACATTGCGATCGATCCCCTGTCCATCGCGGCATTCGTCGCCGTCGCTGCGACGTTCGCCCGCGCTATCTGGTTCACGCCGGTTGAACTCCTGCAGGGACCGGCGCAGAAGATCTTTTATATCCACGCACCAGCGGCCTGGGTGGCGTTCCTCGCCTTCGGACTTGTTGCGATCGCCAGCGGCATCTACCTGTGGCTCCGCGATGAGCGACTGGACCGGTTCGCCGAGTCATCGGCGGAGGTTGGCGTTGTCTTCACCACGGTCGTTCTGGTGACTGGACCGCTCTGGGGCAGGCCGGTCTGGGGGACGTGGTGGACATGGGACGCCCGTCTCACGCTGACGCTGTTCCTCTGGTTCATCTACGTCGGCTATCTCGTCATGCGAGGCGCCGTTGACGACCGCGCCGTCCGCGCGCGCTACTCGGCCGTACTTGGCATCCTGGGCGCGCTGCTCATCCCGTTCATTCACCTCAGCGTGTACATGTTCCGGACGCTGCATCCGCTCCCGATCGTCCTGAAGGCGAGCCGCCCATCGCTGCCGGGCGAGATGCTGACGACGCTGCTGCTGTCGTTCGCGTCGTTCACGTTGCTGTACGTCGCGCTCCTGCGTGCGCGCTACCTGCTCGCCGAGGAACGCGACCGCCTGCAGGACGGTGCCGCATGACGCCCGACAACGCGGGATACTATCACGCGGCGTACGTGGTCGCGGCCGTCCTTTACGTGTTGTACGCGGTGAGCATCTGGTTAAGGCGCCGCCGGCAGTAGCTGTTGGGGTTATGGCATTACCTTTGGGGATGTTCCTCGACTCCACCACCGCGGCCTCATGTTGAATCTCTGGCACGACCTGTCTCCGGGCACTGAAGCGCCGGAGAAAGTGACGACCATCGTTGAAATTCCGCGTGGCAGCCGGAACAAGTACGAGCTCGACAAGGACACAGGCCTCGTGCGCCTCGACCGCGTCCTCTATTCCGCGATGGTGTATCCCGGCGATTACGGCTTCGTTCCGCGCACGCTGCACGAGGACGGCGATCCGCTGGACGTCCTCGTGCGCACGGACGAGCCCACGTTTCCTGGTTGCCTCATCGACGTGCGCCCGATCGGAGTGCTTCGCATGCTCGATCGCAACGAGCCCGACGACAAGATCCTTGGGGTGCCTGCGACGGACCCGCGGAGCGCGGAATACTTCGACATCGCGGATCTCCCTCAGCATTTCCTGAAGGAGGTGGAGCACTTCTTCCACGTCTACAAGGATCTGGAAGGGAAGCGGGTGCAGATCCTGGGGTGGGAGCAGTGCAACAAGGCGATCGAGATCATCAACGAGTCCATCGCCCGGTACTCGGCGGCGTATCTGGAGAAGCAGGGGCCGTAAACACTACTGCGTATTGCGTACTGCGTAAGTGGTGCGGAACGCGTGGTGCGTGGTGCGTGAGAGCGGTGCGTAGTGCGTGAGGAGCCTGCCCGAGGTTTTTCTACGCAATACGCAGTACGCAATACGCAACAGGCCTTACACTCCATGCACCCTCGGCGCCCCGCCCGCCGGCCTCACTGCGCCATGCGCCAATTCTTCGGCAGCGCGCGGGAGGAACAGGCGATCGTAGAGCAGGGCGGCCACGCACGACCCGAGGATCGGTCCCGCCCAGTAGATGAACTGCCCTTCGAAAATGCCGCTCGCCACCGCCGGGCCGAACGAACGCGCGGGATTCATGGAGGCACCCGTCAACGGGCCAATGGCGAGAATGTCCACCGCTACCACCAGACCGATCGCGAAGCCGCCTACCTTCGGCGCCTGTGGATCGACCGCCGTGCCAAACACTGCGAACGTCAGAAAAAATGTCGCGATGGCCTCGAGGAGGATTGCCTGGGTGGTCGTGACGTCGAGCGCGATCATCTGCCCGCCGCCGCGCGCCGCCAGAAACATCGCATCAGGGAAGGTGAACTTCAGCGCATACGCCGCCAACATGGCGCCGAGGAGCTGCGCGACGATGTAGATGCCCGCCATCATGGGCTCGATCCGCCGCGTTACCAGAAAGCCGAGCGTTACTGCGGGGTTGAGGTGCCCGGACACTCGCATTGTCGCGGTAATCATAATCGACAGAATCAGCCCGTGCGCCAGCGCAACTTCCAAACGCCCTCCGAGCGCGTCCTTGCCCATCATGATGGCGCCACCCCCGATGAACACCAGAGCGAAGATGCCGATGAACTCGGCGGTGGCGTGGCGCAGGCTATCGCGCATGGAAGGACTCCTCGGAGAGTTGGACCGTCGACAGCATCGGCGAAGCGGTGAATCTGCTCAGGCGACGGACGCGGTGGAAGGACTGGAGGCTAACTGGGCTTTCGCAGCGATGACCGCGATGGAAGGAGCCTAACCCGCCCGGCGCAGTACGATCGCCGCGTTGATGCCGCCGAATCCGAACGAGTTGCTCACGACGTGCTCGACCTGCGACTCGCGCCCCTCGTTCGGGATGTAATCGAGATCGCACGACCCATCCGCACGCTGGAGGTTTACCGTTGGCGGCAGCCAGTCCCGGCTCATCGCCAGCGCACAGATCGCTGCTTCGATCGCGCCCGAGGCGCCGAGTGCGTGGCCGTAGTAACCTTTCGTGCTGCTGACCTGGAGCTTGTACGCGTGCTCGCCGAACACGCGCTTGATGGCGGTTGTCTCGGTGGCGTCGTTGAGCGTCGTCGAGCTGCCGTGCGCGTTGACGTACCCCACTTCGCCTGGTGACACACGCGCGTCATCCAGCGCACGCTGAATGCTGCGCGCGGCCTGCGATCCGTCGGGACGGGGCGCGGTCATATGGTGCGCATCGTTCGTCGTTCCATACCCGAGCACCTCCGCATACATCGGCGCGCCTCGCGCCACTGCGCGGTCGCGCTCTTCCATGATCAGTACTGCCGACCCTTCGCCCATCACGAAGCCGTCGCGATCGGCGTCGAAGGGACGCGATGCATGTGCCGGATCATCGTTGCGGGTGGACATCGCACGCACGAGAGTGAACGCGCCATAGCAGAGCGGCATCAATGGCGCCTCCGCTCCCCCGGCGATCATGACGTCGGCATAGCCGTCGCGGATCTGCCGAAAGGCATCGCCGACCGCGATGGTGCCCGACGCGCAGCTCATGGAGTTCGTGCTGTTCGGCCCCGTGACGCCAAATTCGATTGCCACGTTGCAGCTCGACGCGCCGCCAAACACCGAGAGTGCGAGCAGCGGGTCCACCGCCTTCAGTCCGCGCTCCAGGTAGACGCCAAGCTGTTCTTCCGCATAGCCGACGCCGCCGAGCGCGGTGCCCATCATCGCGCCGATGCGGTCACGGTCTTCGGCCGCCAGATCGAGGTGCGAGTCCTCAACGGCCAGGCGCGCCGCGACGATGGAGAACTGCCCGTAGCGATCGAGCCGCTTGGCCTTGCGGTGCTCGAGGAAATCCGTCGGGACGAAATCGGGGACCTCGGCCGCATTGTGACTGCGAAATGGCGTGGGGTCGAAGCGCGTGAGCGATCGGACGGCCGACCGCTGTGCGCGAAGTCCTGCCCAGAGACCATCTCTGGACGTACCGATCGGTGTCACCGCGCCGATGCCGGTAATGACTACGCGCCGTACATTGCTCATCGTTTTTCCTTGAACACTTCAGGGAGACGCTCGCGAGCCATGCGCTCGGCGGATGCCGCCAGGCCGGCGAGCGTTCGCTTCGCGATGCCATGGACGAACACCGGACCGATCACATTGGTTGCACTGAAAGCCCCGATGACCGGCCACTTCGGGCCATCCCACAGGTGGGTGACACGCACCTTGATGCCCGCGTCAACGGGAACGAAGCTCCATTCGACATCCATTCCCGTCGTGATCCCCTCGATGTGCCGGAAACGGACCGTTGGGTGACTGCCGCCGTGCTTTCCGCCTTCGCGAACTACCTGCATTTCGGAGACCCACCACGTCGGCCAGTTGAGCGGACCGAACGGGCGGTTCGCCGACATCTCGACAATGCCTCCACCGTCCGTGGTCCGGCCGCGGAATCGCACGTAGCGATAGTGCTTCAGGTGCTTCGGCCACGCGTCCACGAAGCGCGCGAGGTCGAAGATGTCTTTCATGGTGGAATGGACGATCTGTTCATCCACGGTACGCATGAGCTTCCCGTGGGGCATGCCGCCGAGGTAGAAGGGCTCGGTGAGCGGTGGTGGTATCATTCGGCTCCTGGGCTCCAGCAGGCAGTGACACGGAAGAGGGGACGGCGCCGCACCTGCGGCCGGCGCCCGACAGCGCTCCAGACGAGCTGGCGGAGCTCGCCCGTGGTGAAGCCGCGCATCACGGACACGACGCCATCGTGGCGGCTCACCGGGTGAAACCGGAGCGGATATGACGCCATCCAGATGCCGGCGGCCGCGAGCCAGCTTCGACGAAGGTCGCTGACGATCACGCGCTTTCGCGCCACACGGTCCAGCTCCAGAATCACCCGGATCGCCTCGTCATCGGGGAAATGATGCAGCGTTTGCGAGCAGAGCACGACGTCAATCGACCGGTCCGGGAAGGGAAGCGATCTCGCGTCGCCGCACACGACAAGATTCCCGCGACGGCGGCTCACCGGCGCGAGGCACTCCGACGCATCAATGGCAAAGGATGACAGCGTCACCTGGGTTCGGGCGGCCACCTCGCGTGCGGTGGCCGCGATATCGCCGGCGCCGCTGCCGACGTCCAGCAGCGTCAGTGTCCGCGATTCGCGAAGCAATGGACGCAACTCAGCCATGGCGGCACTCGTGCCGCCGAAGAGCTGATTGGAGCGAACGATGTCGGCGAGTGAGCGCCGGACGACGCCTGGATCAACGGCGCGATCATCGAGAAATTCGACACCACGCACGCGCGGAGGGGTGAGGACGCGCATCCTATCGCTCCAGCTGCGTGTAACCGCCGCGGTAATAGACCAGGGGCCGGTCACCGCTGACGGACGCGTCTTCCACCTCGCCAAGGAACAGGGTGTGGTCGCCGGCGTCCTGACGGTTGACGATGCGGCACTCGGCGTGAGCCAGGACGCCGTCGAGCAACGCCACGCCGGACTTGCCACGCTGGTAGCCGATGCCATCGAACCGGTTTCCCTGGTGCTCCGCAAAACGGCGCGAGATGGCCTCCTGATCCACGTCGAGAATGCTGACGCCAAAGAATTCTACGCTGCGGAGGACGTCGCACATGTCAGCATCCATCGCCACGCTCGCCAGCACGAGCGGGGGAGAGAGGCTCACGGAGCAGAATGCACTCACCGTCATACCGTAATCGGTACCATCGGGCGTCCGTGCCGTGATGACGGTGACACCGGATGCGAACCGGCCGAGTACGCTGCGAAACGTGGCCTCGTCGATGCTCATCGAAAGAGCAGGCCCGCGAGAAAGCCCGGGCGCAATACCGCGCGCGCCGGCACGAAGTCGCCTGTCACGCCAACGAGGAGATCGGCCATATCCTTGCGGCGCGCGAGCACGCCAGCGACATGGTTCATCAGCGGCGGCCATCCCACCGCGAGGCCGACAATTCGCTCAACCATCCATTTTCCGCCGAACTCCTGCCGCCGCGCTGTCTCGTACGCTTTCAACGCGTCGTCGGCGCTTGCGTTCCCTCCCGAGACCAGCGCAGCGGCGAGATGCGACGCGAGCAGTTCACCGCCGCGGAGCGCCGCGTAGATGCCCTCACCGGTAAATGGATCGAAGAAGTCGGCGGCATCGCCCACCAGTGCCGCACCCGGTGCCCATGCGCGCGCCACGTGCGACGCAAACGGCCCGGTCGCCAATACCGGTCCGGCACGCTCGGCGCGCGAAAAGCGCTCGGCGAGCTGCGGGCGACGATTCAGCCAGGCGGCCATGTACGCGCCGCGATCGAGGGCGACCGTGCGCGCCTCCGAGGCCGGCACGACGACGGCGACGTTCGTTTCTCCGCCTCCCACATCGGCGAGACCCGCGTATCCGTCGCGCTCGACATGCATCTCGCCGTGATCGCCGATGGACTCCACACCCTGATAGTGAGTGACCAGCGCGAGGCGACGCGGCCACCGCATCGCATGCTGGAGCCGGAGGCGTCGAGCTACCACGGACCGGAGCCCGTCGGCGCCTATGACAACGTTCGCCTTCAGCGGTATCGAGGCGCCGTCAGTATTCAGCGCCACCACGCCGGTGACGCGACCGTCGGAGGCACGGATGACATCGGTGACGCGGAGCCCTTCGACGACGTGCGCACCAGCGCCCCGCGCCCGCTCGACCAACGTCGCGTCGAGCAGCGTGCGCCGAATGGCGAGTCCCCGATCGCGGAACCCGTGGAAGCCATGCTGCGCAGCGAAGTCCCCACGCATGCGAACGCCGTTGGGCGCCCGGATGCTCATGCCGGCGAGCGTTGCGTGCTGTCCTGATTCCAGCGGCGCGAGCGCGTCCATTGCGCTGAGAATGCGCGCCGCCTGCGGGCTTAGATACTCCGCGCACGCCTTTTCGCGTGGAAAGCGTGCGCGGTCGAGCAGCAGCACATCCACTCCTGCGGCCGCGAGGAAGAACGCGGTCGCCGCGCCGGCCGGGCCTGCGCCCACCACGATGGCCGATGCGCCACGCTCGGCGCGTGCCTCGAGCGTCCCCGCGCGCGCGACTCCCGACTGCTCGACCGTCATGATCCTAGGTCCGCCGCGCGGCGAACGGCGAAGGCGCGATGACAGGCGCCGCACGAAAGCGCGACATACCTCGCGCCAGCCGCTGGAAGACACCCATGTAGCGCCAGTGCGGGCGCGGCATCCCCACCAGCGAGGCAATGCGGGTGAGGCGCGGCAGGATGGCCGACCGCGAATCCGCCGAGAACATGAACCGGGGATGGTTGGCGGCGAAGCGGCGCAGGCGCTCCACCGTCGCCACGAAATCCAGCGATGGCGAGAAATAAAAGCTCGGCGCGAGAAGCGCATCGCCCGGCTCGATCACTCCTTCGTTCAGCGCAATGCGGTGCAGCGTCGTGTCGGGGTAGATCCGCAGTCCCACCGTGAGATATACCGCGTCGCCACGACCCAGTCGCCATGCGGCGAATCGCAGTGTTTCCTCCACCGTGTCGGGAGTCTCGCCGGGACCGCCGAGGAGGAAGATCCAGAGGGTTCCGATACCGGCGGCTTCGATGCGTTCGGCCGCGGAGTGCGCCCTGGCCGCGTCAAAGCCCTTCTCGAGGCGAGCAAGCACGGGATCGCTGGCACTTTCGGCAGTGATGCCCAGCCACCGGAAGCCAGCGCGCTTCATTGCCGCCAGTAATTCGTCGGACACCGCCGCGGGCGTGAAGTTGGTCGTGTCGAGCTGCACCCGGAGGTTGCGTGTCGCGATCGCCTCACAGACCTGAATCGCGTGTCCCGGAGGCGAGTTGAACGTAGAGTCCACGAAGTCAAAGTGCCGCACGCCTTCGTGGTGAAGCTCAGCGATTTCCTCGGCGACGAGCAGTGGGTCTCGAAGCCGATAGCCCCACCCTTCGACGTTGCGATAGGTGCAGTACACGCACTTGTACACGCACCCCCGCTTGGTCTGAACCGGCACGGTTGCGCCGCGTCGCTCGTACGCCTTGAGGTCCAGCCAGCGGTGCATGTGCACGCGAGGGAGTGAATCGAGGTCCGCCGCTTCGCCGGGGGGCGTGAAGGCGCTGCCACCATCGTCCGACTGGCGAACGAGTCCGGGGATGGCGCCGGGCGTACGGCCGGCCGCCAGCTCGTCGATCAGCGCGACGCTCGCGCGCTCACCGTCACCGGCGACGGCATAATCCACGTCGAGCTCCCGAAACAGCGATTGCGGTGCGACGCCAAACGCGGCACCGCCAGCGATCACCGTGGCGTGAGGTGCCAGCGTGCGCAGGGTGCGCAGCATCCCCGCCGCTTCCGGCGTATAGTGCCGCAGCGCGAGCGCATCGCTGTTGTCGAGATTCCGGACCGACACGCCGATGACATCAGGATTGAGCGCGCTCACCGCGTCACGCATCGCACGATCGGGATCCGGGGCGAAGCAGAGGTCAACGACGCGCACATCGTGGCCGGCGGCATTCAGCGCCGAAGCGACACAGGCAACGCCGTTAGGGACCACCGGCTGCGGCGAGCGCTCGCGATTGGTACTGACGAGCAGCACGCGCGGTCGCGTGGACAACGATCGGCGCGCGCGATCGATCACTGCGCCAGCGGACGAAAGGCCGTTCCCGCCAGGATGAGCGCGCCGCCCTCGAACCGATAGTCATAGCGGGTGGGCGTCGTGCTCCCGTCGAACACCACCGAGAGCACGGTCGGGGTCGATGACCAGCGCCCCTGCGTCACGATCACGTCGCCCACGCCGACCGTCAGATTGTCCGCGTACACGGTGCGCGTCGCGGCTCCGTTAGCGGCGAACCACCACACCGTCTGGGACACATGCGCCGCCCCGATGTCATCGTAGAACAATCGGGTGAATGACCACTTGCCGATGAGCGAGGACGATAGCGTCGGCGCCGATGTATTCGTTCCGCTCGTGCCCGTAATCCTGCCAGGCGCGGTGGGGGGCAGCTCCCCACAGCCAGCCGCGACGGCGCTTGCCGTGACGAGCAGCAGGCGAACACCAGACAACCTCATGGCGTCGAGCAGGCGGCGACCGTGGCGGCAAGAATCAGAATCCAGGGCGAGAGACGCATGTCACAGGGCTCCGGCTAGCGCAGCACAACCACCGAAAACAGGTCGGCGACGAGCGCGCCGACAAGAGTTGCCGCC
Organism: Gemmatimonadaceae bacterium; assembly: GCA_046593115.1. GTDB lineage: Bacteria > Gemmatimonadota > Gemmatimonadetes > Gemmatimonadales > Gemmatimonadaceae > JBKJRV01. The sequence continues at coordinate 1,406 of JBKJRV010000450.1, read as the reverse complement.
ACGTTCACGCCGTCGTTGTCGAATCCTCTGATACCCCGAACAAGCCTGGTGGACCCGCCGCAATTGTGCACTCGGCGCTCCGTAAACGCGCCACATTCGACACACCGGCGCTGCATCTGGATCGTGCCGCCAAGGATGGAGTCCGCTGTCGATCCGGTGATGCCGCCAATGAAGACGCAGGCGGCAACCCACGGACCCAAGTCCGCCACGAGACTCACCACTGAAATGAATGCGGCGCCGCCGACGCCGGCAAGCGTACCGACCGTGGTAATACCTCCCGATGTGCCCGCGGGGATCGAGCGACCGGTGATGATGGACCGAGGCACCGCCCGGGTGAGCGTCCCGATCTCGGTGGACCAGCTATCGGACGTCGCCGCCGCGAGCGCACCGAAGCCGGCAATCACCCACATGGGATTACCCGTCGTGATGTTCGCGACCGCGGCGCCGGTGAACACCCCGCCGTTCGCTATCACCTGCCACGCGTCCCGGCCGGCCAGCTTTTCGACGATGCTCTCGGTACGTCCGCGCTTTTCACTCGCGCCAATGGCGGAGAGCGCGGACGTCGCAACGAAAAAGGCCAGCAGCCCACACACCCAGTCCCATCCCGCCACGACGCTGATGGTACCCACCACAACCGCCGCCACCGCGCCACTCAGTCGCAGCGCTCCCAGGCGGAGCGCCAGCAGCGAGATCGCGGTGGAGACGGCGAAGCCGATCAGGATGGAGTTCGTCACGTCGGCAACTGTGCCTCCCGACGCTTCATCATGGCCTCGCGGATGCGCTCGCGAACTAGCTCCGGGCAAGGGTCTCCCGCCATGCCGGCTCGCAATGTCTTGAGAAATGTTCGCTCACGCTCCAGGTGGCGTCTGCACGACGGGCACCGGGTGACGTGCTCCTCCAGGCTTGCGAGCTCGGCGGACGGCAGCTCGCCGTCCAGATACTCGAAGGCGCGCGCGACTACCGCAGAGCACGAAGACGCGTTTTCGGTGGAATCCTTCTGATCGGTCATGATAGATGGAAGTGCGAGAGTCATACCGACGTTCCCCAAGATACGGAACTCGAGATATCTACGGTGTCCTTGAAGCCTGTTCGGCGCGCCGTTAGCTTCGCGTGAGATGACGAGTACCCCCCACCTGGCGCAGACGGTCGATGCGCTGCTGCCGCTGAGCTTCCTGGAAGCTGTGCGCGATGTCGATACGCCAGACGCTGATTCCGACGCGGAATATGTCGCGGAGCTTCGGAACAAGCGCCTGGGGCTCAGCGATACCGTGTACGCCCAGATCCGCCGCTACACGGATGCCGTGAAGCAGAACGTGCGCGCCGGACAGGACGAAGCCGCCGCCCTGGCCCGTCTCCTGGGACGCCGTCCCGACGCCGAAGCGGTATTCCGGGCCGCCGGCCGTTTC
>JBKJRV010000447.1:0-4687 GCA_046593115.1 Gemmatimonadaceae bacterium | reverse complement strand
GATGCCTATCTGCGGGCGGGGTTCGGAAATCCTGATAGCCCGCTCTGGCTTCAGATCGTCGCCGGCACCAGCAAGAGTCTGGCGTCACCCGACAGTGGCGGGATCGCGACGAGAGTGCCTGGCGTCGGGATTCCAACGCCAGGCATCAACCTGGATTCCTTGCGCGGACGCACGTTGTTGCCATCCAATACGCACTCGCGTGCCCAGTGGGTCGGTACGGCTGGCGCGTCGGCGGCCGGCGCGAGGGTTTCCGTAACGGGCAGGTATCGTGTGTACGAGGGCCGTCGCCTGTTCAGTCCGTCCGCGCGTGCGAGCATCGACCGGAAATGGTTTGCGGCAACGATCCTGGCCGAACGCGTCAAGGCTGACTCGGTTTCTCGAAGACGGAGGCGAGGGCCGTCGGCGGATACGCTGCGCGGAACCGACATTCTGGATGCGAGCGTCCGGATAACGCCCCTGTCGTTCCTGTCGCTGGCGGGTGGCGCCGGGCGGCGGACGGAGCGCGGCGCCGGAATCGACAGCCTTACGTCGAACTTTTATCGCGGTGAGGTGGGAGTCCGGCTCGGTTCAGTCTGGCTGAGCGGAGGTGTGATGGGCAGGGACACGGCGCTCCTCGTGGCTCCGCAGCTGTTCGGAGGCCTGTACCAGCCCTATCGCGAAGGGGCGACCGTGGGACAGTTCGCGGCGGTTCGCGGCCGCATCTGGAAGGATGTTTTTGCCGATGCTACCGGTTCACTCTGGAATCAGGACACGTTGCGCTACCGGCCGAAGTACCAGGCTCGTTCCGAGGTGTTCCTGCGCACTGACTGGAGGCGGAAGTTTCCCAGCGGTAACTTCGGGCTGCTCTTCTCGGTGAGGCACGATTACCGCTCGAATGTCCGATTCCCGACGTCCGATTCGACGTGGGTGACCGCTCGCCAGAACCGCATCATCTCGACCCTGCTCGAGATTCGCATCGTGAACGCGGTGATTACCTGGCAATATCGCAATCTTCTCGGTGACGAGTTTGATCAGCTTCCGGGCTTCGAGATGCCGCACCAGGTGAACCTGTACGGTGTCAGATGGGACTTCTCGAATTGACAATATCGTTGTCAGCTAATAACTTACAGGCTTGTGCATGATACGAAGCATGACTGGCTTCGGTATGGCCGACGGGACGGTTGGAGCAAAGCGGGTGACGGCCGAAATCAGGACGGTTAACCACCGCTTCTTCAATCCCAGCATCAAGCTGCCCGGCGCGTTTTCGCAGTGGGAAGGCGATGTTCGGGAGGCACTGCGCAAGCGCATTGCGCGTGGCCACGTGTCGTTGACGGTTCGGCAGGATTCCATGGCCGAAGAGTTTCCGACGATCGATGAGCGGCGTTTCGCGTCGTACGTCGGTCAGCTACAGGGGCTCAAGGATCGTCATGCCCTGGATGGCAAGGTGTCGCTCGATACCGTGCTGCGCATGCCGGGGCTGTTTGCGCCAACGGACGCGGTGTCCGACGGTAGCGCTGCGGAGCTGGTGGCCGTGCTGGAGCAGGCCATCGGAGCGTTGACGGTAATGCGGACGGACGAGGGAGCGCGCCTCGCGGACGTGATTGGTCAGCGGATGGACGTGCTCGAGTTGTCGCTCGAGAAAATTGCAGGACGGGCACCGGTGCGGATGGTGGAGCAGCGTGACCGGCTGCGGGCGGCGGTGAAGGAGTTGCTGGACTCTGCCGAGATCGACGAGCAGCGCATGGCGCAGGAGATCGCGATGCTCGCGAGCCGTCTGGACGTGAGTGAGGAGATCGATCGCTTTCGCTCGCACATTGCGGCGTTTCGCGCTGCGATGCAGGAGCAGGGTGGTGATCCTGTCGGGAAGCGGTTGGGATTCCTGTTACAGGAATTGTTGCGCGAAGCGAACACCACGGGCAGCAAGGCGAACGATGCCGCCATGCTTGGTGATGTCGTGACGATCAAGGAAGAGCTGGAACGTATCCGGGAGCAGGTGGAGAATCTGGAGTGAATCCGTTCCCTCTCATCCTCTCCTCGCCTTCGGGCGGCGGGAAGACGGCGATCACCAGGGAGTTGCTCGCGCTGAGGCGCGACGTCGGCTACTCGGTATCGTGCACCACCCGGATGCCGCGGACGGGCGAGGTGGACGGCACGGACTATTATTTTCTCGGGCAGGGTGAATTCGCGTCGCGCCGGGAGCGCGGGGAGTTTGCGGAGTCGGCTGAGGTGCACGGCAAGATGTACGGCACGTTGCGCCGCGAGGTGGAGCGTGTGCTGGAGAGCGGGAAGCACGTCGTGATGGATATCGATGTCCAGGGAGCGAGCCAGTTCGTGTCGGCCTTTCCCATGTCGGTGCTGGTGTTCATTCTGCCACCGTCAGCGGATGTGTTGATCGCGCGTCTCACGGCGAGGAAAACGGAGGATCGGTCGTCGCTCGTGCGACGCATGCAGAGCGCGCTGGAAGAGCTTCGCGCCGTGGCGCAGTATCAGTACGTGGTGACGAACGACCGGCTCGAGCACGCGGTGACGCAGGTGTCGGGGATTGTGGATGCCGAAGCCGCGAGGCGGGAGCGGGCGCTGGACCTGGACGAGCGCGTAGGGGCGCTCATGGGTGAGCTGGAGCGGGAGATCGGGCGCGATTCGTAGCGCCACGGATGGTCACTTACTTTGGGGATTACAATGCGAGTATTCACACCTGTCGAAGTCGCGAAGCATGCCGCCAACAAGTACCTGGGCGTGCTCATTGCCGCGCGGTTTGCCCGCCTCCTGAATGAATTTCCGCGCGATCGCGCGTCGTCGAAAGAGAAGAAGCTGACGACCCGTTCGCTCGAGGAGCTGTCCGGCGGCGGCATGAACTATCGCGTCATTCCGAAAAAGCGGGGCGAGTAGCTCCTCCCGCGTGGACACGGCCTCGGCCCCTCCCGCCGCACCGATCGACGCTCGCGGACGGCGACCCTTTGCAGGTCGCCGGATCATGCTTGGAGTCACCGGTGGCATTGCCAGCTACAAGTCCGCATGGTTGGCTCGATTGCTGACGCTTGCCGGCGCGGAGGTCGACGTGGTCATGACCCGCGGAGCACTCGAATTCGTAGGCGCCATCACCTTCGAGGCGCTGACCGGCCGCCAGGTGCACAGCGACATTTTCGCGGTGGGTCACGCGCTCGATCACATCGCGCTGACGCGCGCCGCCCAGGCAATCGTGGTGGCGCCAGCCACGGCGGACTTCATGGCACGCGCGGCGCACGGCCACGCCGATGACCTCCTCACCGCGTGCCTGCTGGCAAGTGGCAGCGACGTCACCGCCCCTCCCATTCTGCTCGTCCCGGCGATGAACGACCGCATGTGGGCGCACCCGCAAACGCGCCGTAACGTGGAGCACCTTGCCGGGCTCGGTTATCGTATCCTCGAGCCCGCGGAGGGAATGCTCGCCGCGGGTGAGGGCAGCGGACCCGGGCGAATGCCGGAACCCGAGACCATTCTTGCTCATGTGGGTCGATTGCTCGAGACCCCCGGGGCACTCCAGGGCAAACGCGTCGTGGTAACGGCAGGTCCGACGCGAGAGCCAGTGGACCCCGTCCGCTTTCTTTCCAATCACAGCAGCGGCAAGATGGGCGTCGCCATTGCCGCGGCAGCATGGCGTCGTGGGGCAGAGGTGTCGCTCATCGCGGGCGCGATGTCGATCTCGGCGCCGCCAGGTGTGAAGGTCACTCCGGTTGAGACCACCGAGGACATGGCCGACGCGGTCCGCGATGCGCTGCCTGCCGCCGATGTGCTCGTGATGGCGGCGGCTCCGGCGGATTTTCAGGCGGCCACGGTTGCCCCGGGGAAGATCAAGAAGGCATCGGCGGTGGCGTCGCTGGCACTGGCTCCGACCACGGACATTCTCGCCAGTACGGTCGCCGAGCGCCGGAATGGCGCGATCATCGTCGGCTTTGCGCTGGAGACACACGACCCTGTGCGGCACGGCCGCGAGAAACTTGCGAAGAAGTCCCTCGACCTGCTGGTGGTGAACGATGCCACGGAACCCGGCGCCGGTTTCGGCGTCGATACCAACCGCGTGACCATCCTGTCGAAGAGCGGTGAGGACCAGGTACTGCCGCTGATGTCGAAGGACGATGTTGCGGATGCCATCCTGGATCGCGTCGAGGCCCAGCTCCGTGGACGCTAGAGAGCAGCTGCGGCGCTTTCTGGAGCAGCGACGCGAGATGGGAGAGACCGAGCTCATTCTCGATTCGATGACCGTCGATGAAGTCATGCGCCTGGTTGGTGCACCGTCCGGTGTGGGGAGCCGTTCCCGCGAGACACGCGAGGGCACTGACACCGCGAGCGGGGAACCGCGCGTCATGCTGCAAGCCAGCGAGCAGTCGAGTGACTGGCGTGAGTTGATGCGCGCGAGCGACGCTGATTCCGCGGGCCCACTGCCGAGCGTCGCCGAAAGTGCTCCGGTGCCCACGGCCGGTGCCTCACGCATCCCGGGCATTGACGCGCCACTCGGGCTGGTCGTTGGTCCGTCTGATCGCGATCCTTCGAATCCGTTCGCGAAGCTCACGACACTCGAGGAGTTGGCCAGCACGATTGCCGGATGCACACGTTGTCCGCTCTATCTGACCGCGAAGAAGCCGGTCCCCGGGCAGGGGAACCCGAACGCCGATCTCGTGTGCGTAGGGGAGGCGCCAGGCGCGAACGAGGATGAGCAGGGACTGCCCTT
>JBKJRV010000374.1:0-4354 GCA_046593115.1 Gemmatimonadaceae bacterium | reverse complement strand
ATCCGCGTCCCATTGTCCCCGAACGTGGTGTACGCCACAAAGCGGCCACCGGGATGCCAGGCGGGCGACAGGCTTTGCCCTTCCGGCACGACCACGCGGTCGTTCTCGCCATCGCTGTCCACGGTGTGGATGCGTCGATTGCGCACGAAGAGAACGCGCGTGCCGGCGATGCCCGGCGTGCCGGTCACGGACCGCTCGACGTCATCGGCAATGCCGTGGACCGCGAGACGCCAGTCGGCGCTGAAGACCGTGCGCGGCAGGGGGAAATCGCGAACCTGGTGAATGCGCGACGCGGTGATGTCGTACACGACCATGTGCATCCCGGCCGCCGTCGGCGACAGCTTCACGACCGCAGCCGCACCGAGTTTCGCGAAGAACTGGAAATTGAAGCGGGGCCCCGCGGTGGCGAGCACGATCGCGTTGGCACTGGCACTCTCGGCCGCGACGGTCGTGATCCGATCACCATAGTCGAGGTCGCGCTGTACGATTGTGCGGATTGAATCACCGGCCGCTCCCGGAACGGGCAACACCATAACCCCGGGCTTCGTCGTGGGATCGTAGGCGAGACCGATGCGCACCGCGGTGGTGGAGTCCTGCGCGGCCGCGATTGACGGGAACCCGGCGAAGGCGAGGAAGAGCGCGGCAACCAGCGCGCGCGGCGACACGCAGTCCGCAGCACGCAGGAGGGTACGCAGCACGCAGCACGCCGTACGCAACAGGTAGCGCAATACGCCGCCCGTAGCCCGCAGCAGTTTACCCAATACGCAACACGCAATACGCAATAGACTGTTCACCGCCCCAGCAACCGCGGATCGAAGCTGAAGACTATGGGCAGCGCATCCTCCGCAAATCCCTCCGGCAGCGGACCAAACGCCTTGTTGCTCGCCGCTGCCTCCACGGCGCCCTGTGCCTCGAGGTCGAACTCGTAGCTGCCCGACCGGGTAATAAAGCGCAGGTTGCTCACCGTGCCATCACGTTGCAGGATGAACATGATCTCCGCGCGCTGTGAGCCGGACGGGGGATTAAAGCGCACCTTGATCTGGCGCACGATGTTGTTCAGGTACCCGGGGAAGGGGAAGTCGATCCCCTCGGTGCGAACGTTGGCGACGTCAGTGCCCTTGCCACCGGTCGGCCCTCCGCCAGCGGCCGGCGCCACCGTTTGCGGTGTCCGGGCCGCCGGCACGAGCGGTGTCGGCGTCACTTCCCTCGGAGCAGCCTTCGTGGCTACGGGTTTCGCCGGGCCCGGCACTTTCGGCGCGGGAGCAAGCTTCTCGGCACGCGGCGGCACCGGTGCGCTCGGCGCTTCGATGGCAGGTTTGACCACCCCGATGGCGCTCAGGCCTGGCGGGGCCGCGACGATGTTGACCTTGTAAATGGGCGGCAGCGCCGGAGGCGCCGGCGTCTTGATCGCGAGGAGCGTCGCAACGGCAGAAAGGTGCAACACAATCGCGGCCCCAATCGGCAGGGCAAGCCGAAGCTCCCCTCCCTCCTGCAAGATCATGGCACTGCTTCCGGTTCCGTCACCATGCCAACATCGCCTACTCCCGCCTTTCGCATGACCGCCAGTACTCGGACCACCTGGCCGTACGGCACACCCTGATCCGCGCGAAGGTAGATACCCTGCTTGCCGCGCTGCGCCGCGAGGGCCCGGAAACTCGCGCGAAACTCCGCGTAGGAGAACCGATCCTCATCGACGTAGATCTGGCCGGCGCGATTCACGGTCACCACCAGCCCGCCCTTCGCCTCCAGCGGACTTGATTCGGCACGCGGGAGCGCAATATCCACTCCGCCCTGCATGATCGGCGCGGTGATCATGAAGATCACCAGGAGCAGCATCATCACGTCGATCAGACTGACGACGTTAATCTCCGCATTCAACGGCAGTGCTTCACGCCGGCGGTGCCGCACTAGATCAGCCCGTCGCGAACGAGCATGGCGATGATCTCCGTGCCGAAGGCATCGATCTCTCCTTCGAAACGGTTGAGTCGCGTGGCGAAAATGTTGTATCCGAACACGGCCGGAATCGCGACCGTCAGCGCGGCAGCCGTCGCCACCAGTGCCTCCGCAACACCCGGAGCCACAGCGCCAATATTCCCGGATCCCTTCGTGGCAATGCCGATGAAGGCTTCGATAACGCCAAGCACAGTGCCGAGCAGCCCGATCAGCGGGCTGACCGAGCCGATGGTGCCAAGCGTCGGGACGAAGCCGGCCATGCGATCGCGCTCGCGCGCGGTTTCGACGTCGAGTACCAGCCGCAGCGCTTCAACGCGGGAGCCGGCAACCGCGGACGCGCTCACATTGATCGGTCGTGCCTGACCGAGGAACTCCGTCGCGCGCGTCAGGATCCGCGTCATGGCACTCGGCGGCGAGTGCCGTGCCACCGCGACAATGTCTTCGAGACGCGTTGCGCCCGTGAATTCCCGGCTGAACTCGCGGGCCGCGAGGCGTGCCGCGTGGAACTGCCGCCACTTCGCGAAGATGATCGTCCAGCTCAGGAGCGACAGCAACGCCAGCAGCACCAGCACGCCCTTGGTCATCGCCGACGCATTGGCGATCATCTGCCACGGAGTCGAAGGCACGGCTCCGGAGATCTGTAACAGCATGGGAATCATGGCGCTCCCTGTTGTTCCCTGTGACGCGCCGCAAACCACGCCCAGGTCTCGGCCAGCCCCGATGCGAGCGACATGCGTGGCGTCCACCGGAGCGCATCCGCCGCCTTGCTCACGTCGAGATAGGACTGTTGCTGCTCACCGGTGCGACGGGGTGCGTGGCGCACCTCGACGTGCGATCCCGAGGCATCAATAAGAATACGGGTCAGGTCGAGCACTGGACTTCCCACGCCTGTACCAATGTTGAAGCTCCGGCTGTCCATCGTTTCCGCGACACCCAGGTCTGCCGCGATCACCGCGATGATGGCATCCACGACATCGCGCACATGCACGTAGTCGCGCGTCTGCAGGCCATCACCGAATACCGTCAACGGCTCGTTCTCCAGGATGCGTCCACAGAAGATGGCGACGACGCCCGCCTCGCCGTGCGGATCCTGCCTCGGACCGTAGACGTTCCCGAGCCGGAGCGCGGTGGTGTCGAGTCCGTGAATGCGCGCGTAGTACGCGAGGTAGTACTCCACCGAAAGCTTGGCGATCGCGTACGGCGAATCAGGCTCCTTGCGGAGTGTCTCCGCATTCGGGGGCGTGCAATAGTCACCGTAGAGCACCCCGCCGGTGGACGCGAAAATGAAGCGCGTGCCGTGCCCGCTCGCGCGAACGGCTTCGAGCAGATTGAGCGTGCCGACAATATTGACCGTCGCATCGAACACCGGGTCCGCCACGCTGCGTCGCACGTCCATTTGCGCGGCCAGATGGACGATGACGTCGAATCGTCCACGGGATACGACCTTGGCCGCCGCAGCAGACTGTACCGCATCGACCTCGAGCGTCACGCCGGCAGGAACATGCTCGCGACGGCCGCGCGAGAGATCGTCGAGGACCGTGACCTCATACCCCTCGGCGACGAATCGCTCGACCAGATGCGAGCCAATGAACCCCGCACCGCCGGTGACCAGCGCGCGGGGAGTCGAACGGGCGCTCAATGCAATGTCTCCCCGGGGAAATGACCGAGTATGAATGCGCGAGAGGCGTCGCAGCACTGGCTGCGGCGCCCCCGAACACCGACTGCTGATAGCGGGCGATTCGTGCTCACCGCCCCTAATCTAATGTGTCGCTGCGCCTATGGCAGACGGGCGGTGACCCGGGCACTGAGCCCTTCCCGAATCGCCGGATGCCGCTGACCGACAATGATGGCCGTAGTGCCGTACGGCGTGACACGCACCGCCTGCGCGATGGCGATGTTCTCCGCCGGGAATCTGTCACCCGTCTCCGATCCACGAGGGCGACGCTGCAGCGTGAAGTGATCACCGAGCTTCACGCCATCCTTCGTCGTCGCATCGAGCACAATGTAGTGCTGCAGGGAAGCCAGCACCGGGTCATTCTGGATCCACACCACCTTCCCCTGGGGCCCGACGGCAACCGACGTCCTCGGGTTCGACGGCGGCACGATAATGCTGTCCATGGCGAGCAGGTGCTGGCCACGCTTCACCTCATCGAACATCTGCACCACGCGCCCCGAGCTGGCCTCCCCGGTCCGGGCGACTTCGACTTCGACGATGCCCGTCGGGATAATTATCTGGCCGACATTCGGCAGCAGGGGGCCCAGCTCGTAGGCCAGATACCGCAACCCCGTGCGTGGCGTGCTATTGGCCGGCGGCCGGAGATACACGATTTCATCCGGAGCCAGGCGGAATTTCGGCCCGCGAGGCGTCGGATACAGTTCAGTCGACTCGAGAATCTGACCG
>JBKJRV010000178.1:0-4524 GCA_046593115.1 Gemmatimonadaceae bacterium | reverse complement strand
GTTCGCGGCAACGCGGAGCAACGTGGTTGTCAGCCGGTCCGATCATTTCGTGCTCCAGGGCGAGAATGTGAACCGCGTGATATCGATGTGCTCCGGGCAATGGGTAAAGCTCCTGTGCCATGATGACCTGCTCGATCCCTCCTGCATCGCGACGATGCGTGAAGCGCTGGGCCAGATCGATAGCGCGACCGTTGGCGTGGTCGGGCACGATGAGCAATGGCTATTCGCGAACGGGCATCGCACCGCGCATCCGCAGCCCTACCCCCTGATCACGAAATGGAAGGGCAGGGAATATCTGCAGGCGCACCTCGGGGGCGGGGGGGTGCCGGTCGTCCCTTCGCTCACCACGGCGATGGTGAACAAGGCTGCCTTCGACGCGAGCCCGGGCTTTGATCCGCGGTATGTCCACTTCGACATCTTCTACTGGCTCCGGATGATGTTGCATTGGGACTACGTTTTCGTGAACAGAATCCTGACCGTGAACCGAATTCATGGCGCGCAGTTGGCTGTCGCAGAGCGGAATTCGCTGCGGTCGGTGTTCAAGGATGCCGGGTTCTGGACCGAGTTTCTCGCCGACGCTGAAGGTTTGCGCCTGAGCCGCAAGGCCGCGTTCAGTCTCAGGCTCCGGCCGGTCGCTCATGCCGCCACCTACATCGCCATTGAGTTGCTCAAGCGGCGGCCTGCGGTCGCACTCTCGATGATGCGGCAGCTCCCGGTGCACTGGTGGCCCCTGCTCCCGCCCCTCGTGCTTCGGGCCTTCGTCCGCGAGCGCACGCGGACTCGCGAGCTTTCGCGACACGTTCCCCTCTCGCTGATTTATCCGGGATGACCACACGCCGCTGGGTGTTCGTCACCAACGGTGCCGGGTCCCATTATCAATTCCCGGTGGCGCTCCACGAAGCGGGCATGCTCGAAGCCCTGGTAACCTCGTGGTATTCGCCACTCGATCATCCGCTCATGCGCGTTGTGGCGCCGTGGATTCCCGGGCGAGTGTTGACGACTTTGCGCAAGCGTCACTCCATGCAGCTGCCGCACGATCTTGTATTCGCTCGTCCACACGAGTGGCTCCTCGGCAATCTCAACCGGAACATGCAGGCCGGGGTCGACACTCGTCTTGGGCGACGCGCTGGACACCTCGCGCGCGATCGAGGCGCGGGTGTCCTCGCGGCCAATTACTACGCGTACTCCGCGTTCGACGCCTACGGCAGTCAGCCTGGCAAGGCGTTTCTCATGTACACCGCGCACCCGCAGGAGTACGTGAAGGTGCTTGGCGAAGAGATGCGACTCGTGCCGGGCGCCCGCGATTCCCTCGCGCAAGAGCCCGAACTATCGGCCTCATCGCAGCGGTTCGATGAGCTCGCCGAAGCGCCGCGCATGGCCGACGTGTGCATTGTACCGTCCTCGTACGTGGGACGCACGTTGACGGAGAACGGGGTCGACCCCGCGCGCGTCGTCGTGATCCCCCATGGCGTGGACCTGGACGACTTTTATCCCGCTGCCGAGCCGCTCGCCGACCCGTTTCGCGTGCTGTTCGTCGGGCAGTTGATCCAGCGGAAGGGGCTGAGCTACCTGTTCGAGGCGTGGAAGCGACTCGCGCTGCCGAAGGCCGAACTGGTGCTTGTCGGTCGCGGACCGCAGGATGACCACCTGCTGCGACAGTACGCATCGCTCTACCGCTTGCAGGGGCCGGTGCACTCGCGGGCGCTCATGCGCAGCATGTTCCAACAGAGTCATCTCTGCGTGGTACCCTCGCTCATTGAAGGGTTCGGCATGGTCTACCTCGAAGCGATGGCCTCGGGTTGTCCCGTCATCGGCACCGACAACAGTGGCGCCGCCGACATCGTCACCGAGGGCGTTGATGGGTTCGTGGTCCCGATTCGCAGCGTGGACGCGCTGATGGAGCGCATCCGCTGGTGCTACGAGCATCGTGAGGCGCTCACCGAGATGCGTGCAGCCGCACGTCGCAAGGCGGAGACGCTCACGTGGGCCGCTGTGCGGCGGCAGATCGCGGCATCCCTTCGCGACTGGGATGCGCGGAGCTCTCGTCACCTCCCGGGCGCGGCAGGCGTCGGTGCCTAGGATTCTGTTAATCAGCAACATCCCCACTCCGTACAACGATGCACTCTTTCGCGAGATCGCGTCTCGCGCCGGGGTGGAACTGCACGTCGCCTACTGTGCGGCGAGCGAGCGTAATCGGTCATGGAGGCTCGGCGCTACCAAGGGATACGATTATGCAGTGCTGCGCGGCATCACGCTCGGGCGGGCCGGCCATCTGAACCCGGGCGTGATCGGCTGGCTCTGGAAGCACCGTCCCGACCTTGTGGTCATGAGCGGCTCGTATGCAATGCCCACCGCCCAGCTGGCGATCGCGTCGCTGCGTCGGCGCGGTACCCCATGGCTGTATTGGGGAGAGGAGCTGCGCCACGATGCTCTGTCGCCGCCAATCGAGGCGCTTCGCTCGCTGCTGCGCCGACCCTTGCAGCATGCCGAGGGGATACTCGCGATTGGCCGCCGGGCAATTCAGTCTTATCAGCGCGAAGGAATCGATCCCGACCGAATCGCGAATTTTCATTACTATGCGGATACAGCACCATTTACCGACGCGGGACAGAATCGAGCCGCAGCCCGGGAACGACTGTGCCGTACGTACGACGTCGATCCTGCGTCCGTCATCTTTCTCTTCGTGGGGCAGCTCATTGCTCGCAAGGGAATGGACACCCTGATGGATGCTCACGCGATCGTGCGACGCGAGGGTATCAAGTCCGTCCTCGTGATTGCGGGCGACGGTCCGCAGCAAGACGCGGTGCGAGCCTCGGCCAACTCACTGGACGGTGGACAGACGGTGCGATTTGCCGGCTTTGTACAGCCACCGCAGCTGCCCGCTCTCTTTGCGGGATCCGACTGTTTCGTGTTGCCGTCGCGTTCTGAAGGCTGGGGAGTGGTGGTGCCGGAGTCGATGGCTGCGGGAACCCCCGTGATCTCCTCGGATCAGGTCAATGCCGGCGTCGATCTTATCGACAACGAAGAGTCCGGCTTTCTCTTCCGCGCAGGCGATGCGGCCGACCTCGCGCGTGCGATGCGCCGGGTCGCGGAGAACGCGTCGCACCGCGAGATCATGGCTCGGAAAGGACGCGTGGCGGTCGAGCAGGAATCGCCGGTCAGTGCGGCGACCCGCTTTTTGTCGATCGTGGAAGGTGTACTCCGGGGAGAGAGGATCGGCCGGATGAGAGTCGTCGCGTGAGCGCCCCGGATCGGGAACTCCGAACATCGGTCTACGAGCTCGGGGTCATACTATTCGGCCTCACCGCCGTCCTGATCGCGCTTGCCCTGGCGGGGCTGTTCAGTCAGGAGGGTGGCGCGATCTGGTTCAGCCTTCTCGGACTGACGTTCGTCATCTCCATTCCATTCTTTGTTGCGGTCGTGCGTGGCCGGTTCGATCCGTTCGAACCAATCTACATCGTCCTCGCCGCCTATTTCCTGTATCTCGTGTATGCGCCTGCGCGCGACTACATGGCGGGCAAGGAGCACTTCTTCGGCCGGCACGTTATGCCTCTGGTGCCGGTCGGGTCGTTCTACGCGGCGCTCGGTATCGCGGCCATGATCGGCGCCTACTATGTCAGGTTCGGGCATCCGGCCCGGGGACGAGATGTCCCACAGATTCCACGCGAGAAGATGCTGCGCTTCGGGCTCACGCTCGCCGCCGTGGGCACACTGGGATTCAGTGCGTGGCTCGCGCAGTCAGGGCAGTTCTGGATTCGATACCTTACACTCGGACAGTTTGGCCCCGAGGCTGCCGCGTTTTTTTTCGACGAAACCGGCGCTACCAATTATTTCCTCGTCTCGGTCGAATTGCTGATTCCCGCGTTCATATTGATGTACGCGACGATGACCAGCCGACGCCTGTGGCTGATCCCTGCCTTTCTCGTCCCGGCCCTGGTCTACACCACGCTCGGCTTTCGATACCGGTTGCTGATTCTTGGTCTGGCTCCGCTGGTTTACAAGTTTCTATTGCAGCGCCGACGGCCGAACATTCTGCATCTCCTGTTCGTGCTGGGTATTTCAGTCTTTCTGATTGGGCTCATCGGGCCGCTCCGAAGGTCATTCCGCTTGGGTCAGGCAGTCACGCGCGAAGATGTCTTACAGGTGGAGAGTGTCGAGAACTTCAATACGGATCTGGACATTTACCAGCCTTATCTGGCAATGGTCGACGCCATGCCGCTCGAGGAGGATTTTCTCTGGGGGCAGTCGTTCACGTATCTGCTCATCCACCCGATCCCCCGGAAGCTCTGGCCGGGAAAGCCGGATTCTCCGGCTCGATCGATCATTCGCGCCGCGTTCCGCGGCGATAACGCGCCGATCGCTTCCGGCGTCGCGTATCCCAACTTCGCCGAGTTCTACGCGAACTTCGGCCTGGCGGGCATGATCCTAGGCATGGCGCTCTTTGGCTTCACGTTGCGCATGGTGCAGGACTTTTTGCACAACAACCGCGACTCGCCGCTCGCCATGGCGATCTTTGCGGTGTCC
>JBKJRV010000305.1:0-4784 GCA_046593115.1 Gemmatimonadaceae bacterium | reverse complement strand
GCGGCCTGAAGAGCAGGAATGGCGAACTGTTCAACGAGATTCCCGATCGCATCGCTGATATCCTCATCCTGCTCGACGCTGGCGTCGCCGTAAGCCATATCCGCCTTGGCCTCACCCTTGGCTGGACCTCGGCACTGCTTGCCGTTTTGACCGCTTATGTGCGCCTCCTCGGGGGATCACTCGGCCAGAAGCAGGACTTCGGCGGTCCCATGGCGAAACAGCACCGCATGTTCCTGCTCACGCTTGGTGCGCTGGTTGCCGCGGTCGAATCATCGCTGCGCGGTACCACCTGGTCACTGTATGGCGCACTGGTGATGATCGTGCTGGGTTCGCTCGTGACCCTTGTGCTGCGCACACGCCGGATTGCCCGTCAGCTCGAAGCGTCATGATCGGGGGCGCGCTGGCCTGGCTCGCGCGATTGATCTCCGGTGCCAGAGCGTTCTGGATGGAGCCCCCGGGTGCTACGGGCCAGCGCGTGTACTTCGGCAACCACTCGAGTCATCTCGACTTCATCGTCATCTGGTCCGCGCTCTCCACCGAGGAGCGCCATCGCACCAGGCCTGTCGCAGGCGCGGATTACTGGAATCGCGGGGCGATTCGACGTTATCTCGCGGCTCGCGTGTTCAACGCGATTCTGATCGACCGGCCCACCACCGAACACTCCGCGACTTCCGCGAGTCATTCGGTCGCGAAGATTGCGGACGGGATGGGAGAGGATCGGAATGTCATTGTGTTCCCCGAAGGAACGCGCAGCACGGATGGAGAGGTGCAACGGTTCAGGAGCGGGCTGTACCACCTGTGCCAGATGAAGCCAGCGCTCGATCTTGTGCCGGTCTACCTCGCCAACATGAATCGCATCCTCCCCAAGGGAGAAGTGCTCCCGGTACCACTGCTCGGTCGGGTGATCTTCGGCGCGGCCATGCGACTCCGCCCGGCAGAGGAGAAAGAGGCGTTCTTGCAGCGAGCGCGATCGGCGTTGCTGGAGCTGCGCGACAGGTGATGGCCGTACCGGGATCGATCCTGGCGCGTCTCGTGGGCGGGGTGCTCGTGCTGCTGGTGATTGCCTCGGTCGTGGGCTTCGTACTCTCCCGTCGGTCGATGACGGATACATCGCGCGCCACCGTCGCGAATCTCAACGCACGGATTCGCGCCTGGTGGGTGATGGTCGCGGTCTTCGGCATCGCGGTCTCGACGGGGGGCATCGGCTCGATTGTGCTCTTCGCGCTCATGTCCTTTCTGGCGATGCGCGAATTCATGACGCTCGCGCCGACATCCCAGATCGATCACGCGCCGCTTGTCTGGGCGTTCTTTCTGTTCGCGCCGATTCAATACGTCCTGGTGGGCATGGGGTGGTACGGGTTTTTTTCCATTCTCATTCCCGTCTACGCGTTCGTCGCCATCCCGACGCGCATGGCCATCGCGGGCGACACTGCGCGATTTCTGGAGCGCACGGCAACCGTGCAATGGGGCTTGATGGCGTGTGTGTATTGCGTGAGTCACGCGCCCGCCCTGATGATGCTCCGTATTCCCGGTTACGCGGGTTCCGGCGCGGCCCTGCTGTTCTACCTCGTGCTGATCGCGCAGCTCAACGACGTGATGCAGTACGTCTGGGGCAAGCTGTTCGGCAGGACGCCGATCGCGCCGTCGGTCAGCCCGAGCAAGACGTGGGAGGGCTTCGTCGGAGGCACCCTCACAACCGTGGGTGTGGGGACGGCGCTCTGGTGGGCCACTCCCTTCACGCCGTGGGAAGCCGCGGTGATGTCACTCGCGATCACCCTCATGGGGTTTGCGGGCGGCCTGGTCATGTCCGCGGTGAAGCGTGATCGCGGCGTCAAGGATTACGGTACGCTGATCGAAGGCCACGGCGGCGTGCTCGATCGAATCGACTCCCTGCTCTTTGCTGCGCCCGTGTTCTTCCACCTGACGCGATTCTTTTACGAGCCGTAGGTCTGCTGGTGTCTGATTCAGTGATCCGCGTGCTCCCTCGAGAGGTCATCCAGGAACCATGATTTTCCGTGCGGCCCATACGCCACCATGCGATTGAAATCCGAAAGAATCAGGGTTCGCAGCTCGACGATCGCACGAACATGTAGCACCGGATTCACGCCGACAGTCCTGAAATCCTCAGGTCGATCCGCCCGAACAGGAAACCCGTGGCCCTCAGAGACTATGAGCACAATTTCGGGGTCAGGAGTAGCGAACACGCCCGAAAGCCCGCCCAACCCCTCGTAGAAATTGCCGATCCACGCGTCAGAATCGCGCGGGGTTACCTCTACGACAAATCCTTCGTGACCGGGTCTTCTTCTCGATTTGTCAAACACATGTATGTGCCCCTCGCCAGGCAACCCGGGAAGCGTCCGCGCGGCGTATCCTTTTGGCACACGCGCTCGGGCGCGGTCCCGGTCCGAGCGGAAAGCGATGAGTAAGTCAATCCCTCGTCACTGCTCGCGGGTCACGTCAGACGGAGCCGTCGTTACAGTAGGCTGTGACGGCCGAAAAAACATTGCGAAGAGGATAGTCAGAAACCTAGGAACGCCATACTGCTTCAGAACCTGGCTGGCGACGTCGAATCGTTGCGTCTCGTTCAAGGGTATCTGAACGCGCCGGGCTCGTTCCGCCCAGGCTGCTAGAGCTTCACCGTTAGGCAGAAAGCCAGCGAATTCGATCTCCGCGTCCATTGCGCGTTCTTCGACTCCCTGAACATCCGATTCTCCATCCTGAGCGTGGGAAACTTCATGGATGATAGCCATAGCCAATGGCTCCGGGCTCCATCGTATCGCTACCGAAGAATTTAGCACGCAAGCAGACAGCGATCTATCAAATTGCGCAACTTGGAGGTCACCCAAGTGTTGGATGATAATTCTCGGCATCCTGGCGCGAAGCACGTCGTACCGCAGCGGATCATGCCTTTTGATGAGTTCAATGGCTTTCGCTAACTTTCGACGAACCTCCTCGTCGATCGGGCTCTGATTGAAGGTTGCGTCGATTATCTCGATCCCATCCACGACGTATCGAGGGGCCCGCTGAAGCATACGCTTACGAAGCATCTCCGTCAGGCGGGCAACCATTTGGTTTGACGATTCCTTCATGCTCGGATTAACACTTTTTCTTGGAACCTCCTGGAACGGTATCTATTACTCCCGCCTTATTGCCCTTGGCAGACTTCGGTGCTTCCTGTTCCGTGGGTGGATCCTCATCACATTGTTTGCGATTAGGGTCGAGAGTCCCTGTCACTGCCTGAGATCCGATAAGCACACCTATGGCGATGCGCTTGAGGCTTGACCCGATTGACTCCATGACGCCCGAGTTTTGGAGATCCTTCGCAGCACCAGCCGAAGCACCTAGAGCTACCCCGAGAAGTCCTCCTACAACGGCACCCCCGGTGCCCCCAATGACCGTTCCGAAGCCGGGGACCACAAGGGTCCCGCCGCCCGCGCCATACGCGGCACCTGCCAACGTCCCCATCAGACCCGCGCTACCAGCCATTGTGACTGTACACGGTATCCGAGTCTGTTCAAACGGGCACAGCCCAAACGGATCCGAATAATTAACAGGATCTCCGCCGGTATAGCCGTAGAGATTGCTCCCCCCCGCAAACCCGATCGGGTCCTGCTGCGTAAACCGCCCCGTATTGGGATCGTACCAGCGGTTTCGCATGTAGACGAGCCCGCCCGCACTCTCGTGCCCGTTGTACCCCGGCTCGGTCGCTCTCGCCGTGCTCCCCGCGCTCTGGCCCCCGAAGGGCTGATACCAGTCGGCGCCGACCCCCAGCGCCTGCCCCGTCTCATACGTCGTCTGGATCACGCTCCCGCGATAATCCCGGACGAACAGGTGCCGCCGCCCCTGGGCCAGGAGCGGATTGATGCTCCCCAGCAGGTTGTCCGCCCCGGGCGCGTAGAAGAACCACTCGCCCACGGTGCGCAACGTGTCGCCCACGCGCCGGATCTCCGGCCACGTCCAGTCCACCGCCGTATCGTTCGGGATGTTGAACGTCTTCACCAGCACGTTGTCGTCCACCCACCAGTAGCGCCAGAGCCCCCGTTCCCCGCTCGACGTCGCCGAGGAGGCGCTGTCGGCCTCCATCAGGATCCGCCGCCCCAGCCCGTCGTACCAGAAGGTCCGCGGCTGATAGCAGGGCTCCTGGTTGGTGCCACACACCGCCGGATACGTCTCCATCCGCGTCATCCGCCCCGCTGGATCGTAGGTGCTCACCCGCCGCGTGTCGCCGCAGGGTGTGCCGTTCCAGTACTGCTCGGTCTGGTCGCCGTTCAGGTTGTAGCGGTAGCGGAGTTGACAGGCGCCCGATTGCTTCGAGACGAGCTTCCCGGCGGCGTCGTACGTCAGGTCCCAGCGGAGGTCGCGGTCCCGGTTGCCGGCGCTGTCGTACCAGAATTCGTCCGCGTTCGGCGCGCCGGCGGTGCTCGTCGAATGCGTGAGCTGGCCCAGCCCGTCGAAGGTGTACTGCGTCGTGTGCCAGGTGTTGAGCTGGATCACGCGCCCCAGCCCGTCGCGAATCGGCTGCTCATCGGTCCGGGACGCCAGGTCGTAGTAGTTGATCTGGTCGTTGTCGTCGTAGCGCCACTGGACGTCGTTGCTCCCCAGGCTCGTGGACGGCACCGTGTGTTTCACGAGCCGGCCCTTGGCATCGTACGCATAGCCCCACTCGTTCCCGCCGTAGCGCCAGAGCGTGTTGGTGATCCGGTCGAGATTGCCGGAGCGGTCGTAGCGGTAGGTCACGCTGTCGGTCGCGCTCCGCACCCACGGCTGCAGGCACGAGGGCATCG
>JBKJRV010000202.1:0-4687 GCA_046593115.1 Gemmatimonadaceae bacterium | reverse complement strand
CCACTGTCGGCGTTGCGATGGGTGTAGCGGGCACCGATGTCGCTCTGGAGACGGCAGATATCGCCCTTATGGGCGATGATCTGATGAAGCTGTCGCTCGCCATACGCCTGTCCCGCCGGACGCTTCAGGTGATCCGGCAGAACGTGTGGTTCGCGATCGGCATCAAGGCTGTGTTCCTGGTGCTGGCCGTCGGTGGGTGGGCGACGCTATGGATGGCAGTGGCGGCCGACATGGGTGCGTCGCTGGTCGTCGTGATGAACGGGCTGCGCGCTTTGCGGGTCCGGGTGTGATCGCGCTGCGCTGATCGAGCTTCGTGTGGCGCGTCAACACAGGTGGCGGGCGCCGGTGGGTTGTCGATGCTCATCGTCATCTGACCCTGTGCGGCAGGGCTCGCGCCGCGCGCACCCCTCCGGAGGAGCAGGGCGACACACGTGCTTTATGCGTGATAAACGGCGTGGATTATGCACCTTGGCTGTGTCACTTGCAGCATGCGCAACCGGGCGCACGCTGACTCATTGAACCGAGGACTGTCATGGCTCACAACGACACCCACAAGACATCTCCCGAGATGCAGAAATGTATCGACGCCTGCACGCGGTGCGCCGCCATATGCCTCGAGACGATGCACCACTGCCTTCACCTCGGCGGGAAACACGCCGATCCCGAACATATTGTGCTTCTCGCGGATTGCGCCGCCATCTGCCGCACCTCTGCCGATGCAATGCTGCGCGGGTCCGCCCACAGCGAGCACATCTGCGCCGCGTGCGCCGAGATCTGCACGGCGTGCGAAACCTCGTGCCGCAGCATGGGCGACGACGAGATGATGAAGAAGTGTGCCGACGAATGCCGGGGATGTGCGGAGTCGTGCAAGCGCATGGCGTCGATGGCCCACTGAAGCCGGTGCCGTTGAAGTGCGCGCCGCCGCGAACGGTTGCGTAACGAAAGTGTTGAGGGCGCTGTCTTCGACGGCGCCCTTCATCGTGTCAACGCCTGTTGATGACTGAGCAGCGGCCGTGACCGAGCCTGCCCGCATTCTCAGGCGTGCGCGAGAAAAGATCGGTGCGATCGTGCTCCGGTGGTCCACCGATCCGGCGGGTCCCGCGGTGCTCTTTGGATTCGCGGTGCTGGAAGCCTGCGTATTCCCCGACTCTATCGCCTCCCCGTGGGCCAACTCAGCAGCGGCGTGTTGATCATGACCCTCGTGTCCTCGACCCGAAGCTCTCCCTGTCGCGCGGCGCCGATCAACTCCGCGGCGGACCTGATCTCGCGGGCGCGCCTAGGGTTGCCGCCAGGTCACCAGCTTGACCGCGCGCAACGGACTGTACCCCGTTGACTGCGGCGGGCTATCGAGCACGTCGAGCTGGTAGACGTAGGTGCCGAGTCCGCATACCGTTGGCGAAGAGGTAGAGTGTGGCGAGCACCCGCGGGCCCGCGAACTCTCCCTCATCGCTGTCAGACAGTGACGCCGGCCGAACGGAGCGCGAAGGACCGCGTCTCGCCCTCACGCCCCCCGACGCTGGTCGCCCGCTACTTTGTCCGACCGCTCCGTACCCGGCTGCGCCCCATGCTGCGGATCTCGACCCATATCGCGATCCTTGCCTTCATTCATCCTGTCGTGCATGCCGCGTCCGTGCCTGCCGTGCCGCGCCCTCATCATCCACCACATGCTGATCGGACAAATCAGTATGAGCGCGATGATCAAAAGCAATCCGAGGTTCACCGATTCCCAGCGCATCCGTAAGCTCCTTCGGTAGCCTGAGTTTTAGCCGCATCCTTCCAGCCGCCCTCGATTGTGCGCTCGCTAGGCGAGGGCCTCCGTTCCCTCTGCCCCCGTCCGGATTTTGAGTCCGCGCTCGAGGGCCCAACTGGTCAACGTCGCGTCAGTGCGCAAACCACGGGTACGAGTACCTCGCTGGGCAAGTAGACTTTCATGTCCCGCATGCAACCTCTGTCCCCGATAGCACCTGGCCGGTGGAGTCAACTTCGCCTCTGCGGCGCGTAACGAGCGTCGAGCGCCTGCTGCACCTTGGCAGGGTCGGTGACACCCTTCTGCCGCAGTTCCCAGCCGACGTCTGCTCCCGCCAGACACACCTCGCAGTTTGCCGCGTGCTCGCTCTCGAAGCACTCCAGGTTGCTTCGCATTCCGCCTTCGATGCAGCCGCACCAGCAGTAGAGCTTATTCAAAGTCTCCGGTATCGCTGCCGCGATCCGATAGGCCCTCTGCACGCGCGGGTCCGGGAAGAGCGCTGCCGAGACTACCCGTGACGCGTCCGCGCGCCCCCCGCCCGTGACGCGCAGCCTCTCGGCATTCAGAGGGCGGTGGACCGGCCGGCCTCCGCGCGACGAGTAAAGCGTCCGTAGACCGATGCCACCAACCGCCAGGACGGCGACAAAAATGAGCAACGCCCACCCTGCTCGGCGAGTTCGGTCGCCGTCCATCATCCGCGAGTCCTTCCTGCCCGGCGTTCTCAACCCACTGGTCTTCGACACGGCGTTCCCCCAGTGACCGGGCGGCGGCGGAGATGCTGCGCGGCTAACGCGGCTTCGGCTTCGGCTTCGCCTTTGGCGCCGGCATCTGCATGCCGTGGTGGTCCATCGGCGCGGTCTTCACTTTCCCTGTTCGGTCCTTTTCCGCGCGACCCCCGCTGTCGCTCTTCATGCCATCGCTCATGTGGCCCATCATGCCGCCCATCATTGGGCAGCCTGACATGTCCTGACCCGACATGCCGCGCATACCCATCCCGGCACCCGAGCCGGCGGCGAGCGTCTTTCGCTGCTCCGGCGTGAGGAGGGCACGCACGTCGTGCGTCGCGCGCATCATCGCCATGCCCATCTCCGTGTGGAGTGCCGAAAGGCGGTCGAACTCGGCGCGGACCGCGGATTCATCCAACTGCTCGGCGTCGGCGAGCGCCGCCATCCTGCGGTGCAGGGCCGTCATGCTGTCCATGGGTTGCTTCATCGCCTGCGTCTCGCTCGCCCGCAGAGCTTCGAGGCGTTGAACCTGCGCGTCGCTCAGCCCCAGCGCCTTGCGCCGTGAAAGTGCCGCGCCAGGGCCCCGCATCATGGCGCCCATCATGGGGCAGTCACCCATGGACCTCATGCTCATCATCATGTCGCCCTTCATGCCCTGCTCCTTCTTCGCGCCCCCGGCGCGCTCCTGTGCCGAGATCGGTCTCGTTGCAAGCAGCCCGACAATCAGCGCAAGCATGGTACACACCCTGACGTCTACTCTCATCCTGGCCTCCTCGCGCCTTCGCAGGCGTCGTTGATTGGCATCAGCGCAAGCGCGCTGGACCCCGCGCTCTCTGCCTGCTTCGTTGCGCACGCGCGTTCCAGCGGTCGGAGTCGCGCATCTTCCCGACACTCCGGAACTTAACTTGTCTACGCGTTGTAGTCAACTGTTCCTCGGCGATGCCGACGACCTGGGCTCGATGTAATTGACATCGAGTCTTGTTCACAGGTCGTAGCAGTTCAAGCAACCATCAATGATCGCAGCCAGGCATCTGGTGGAGGGGCTTGTCGTCGCACGCCGGACACCTGCGGTGCGCGGCCTGCATGGCATGCGGGCAGCGGTCGCCCCAGCGCATCGTCATCGTGGCGTCAACCGATCTGGGAGGCAAAGTCGCGATGACCCAGAGTGCCAGCAGCGCCGCGGCGGAGAGGAGTGCGGGCCTCCAGCGCAGCGGCAAGGGTATCACGGCCGCCTCATTGGCGAGCCGTTTTACGCGCCGGTCCAGCAGGCGAAATCCGCCCAGCGCGGCAACACCAGCCATCGTCCCGGCATTCGCCCGGCCGATCTTCACGAGCGCGCTCGCCACGTCGAGCGGATCGGTGCCGCCGGCCGGAGCAGCGGCAAAGTCATCGGCCACGACTTCAGCGTCCTCCATCAAGTCTTCGACGAGCGCGCCAACCAGGGGGAGCCAGAAAAGCGTCTTTGCCGCAAAGCGAAGCACCGCGAAGCGGAGTGGGTCGCGGCGCCGCACGTGGTGCAGTTCATGTCGGAACACCGCCCGCAACTCCGCCCGAGTGAGCGACGCCTGCAACGTTTCACCGAGGTACATGCGTGGCCGCCACAGGCCCGCGGTGAAGGCGGGGTTGGGGGCAACACCAACAATGAGGCGAACGCTCGAAAGGCAATCGAACTCCGCGGCCAACTCGGCGACCGGGTCGTCCGGGCGCACGCGACGCAGCAGATGGCGGTGAAGGACACGGGACACCTTGCCACTCAGCCGCACCCGGTCCACGAGCGCCAAAATCACCCCCGTGAGCAGGAGCGCGAGCGGGAACCAGTAAAGAGGCGCACTGAGCGCACGTACGACCAGAGCGCACTGCGCCACCAGTTCCCTGCAGCGGTCAAGAAATGGTTCGGCGATGGAAGCCGGCTGTCCAGTTGCCGGCACAAGACTCAGCATCAGCAATAGCGCCACCCCCGTCCGCACGAACAGCCGATGACGCGCCTCCTCAGCATGGCGCCTATCGGCAGGGTGCCTTCCCTCTCTACCGCATTCCGCCCCAGCGCCGTCGATGGACATTGTCATCCCCGCCGTTCGGCGTCGCGTTCCTGCTTCTTTCGCGCAATCAGGGCCGCGAGCTGGTCGATGCCGCCGGACCGGACGGGCTCGACCAGCTCGCGGCCCTGATTGCGCGAAAGAAGCAGGAACGCGACGCCGAACGGCGGGGATGACAA
>JBKJRV010000138.1:0-10280 GCA_046593115.1 Gemmatimonadaceae bacterium | reverse complement strand
CCCCGCCACAGCTTCGTGATGGCGTAGAATGAAACGAGGCCGGAAGCGAGGCACGTGCCCATCGCCGCGCCGACCGTGCCGTAGGAGGGTATCGGACCGAGGCCGCGAATCAGGATGACGTTGAACACGATGTTCAGCACGGTCATCGCAACGCCGAGTATCATCGGGGTGCGCGCGTCTCCCGCAGAGCGAAGCGCGCCGCTCAGCATGAAGAAAACGAGCATGCCGCTGCTGAACAGGAACATCGTGCGGAGGAAGGGCAGTGCTTCCGCCTTGACCGCCGGCGCAGCATTGACGAGGTCGAGCAGCGTTGGCGACAGGAAGTATCCGACCGGCGCCATTACAAAGACGGCGATGCCAATGGCCGTCAGGAAAGCCTGGTAGACGGTGCGATCGACTTTCGCGGTCTCGTTGGCGCCGGCAAAGCGCGCCACGAGCACACTCATCCCCGTAAAGAGCGACGAGATGAATACGATGACGATGATGAAGATCTGCCATGCAACACCGATCGCCGCATTGCCCGTGAAGCCAACGAGGTGACCGACGAGCACGTGATCGATGATGCCCTGCAGGCCGCCGATGATGTTGGTCAGCATGGTGGGCCACGCAATTTTCCAGACGGCCGGCCGGAGGGGGCCTTCGGTGATGGAACGGTCGTATCGCCCCGCCGACGGCAGCGTCGCGAGCGGTTCGGTAGATGATGCGGGAGGCGCGGCAACGCTGCTCATGTCACCTGAACGTACTCGGTGGCCGAGGCGTTTCCGACGTGTCCAGCGGGATGCAGTTGACCTGTCTGCTGAACTGGCGTTACCGAGCCGCGCCGCTTGCCGTGGTCGCGGGCGATTTCACCTTGAGCTTGCGATCCAGGAAGTCCGACGACGCCCGATACGCCTGGACCCAGCTCGAGTGCCTCAGGAAGCCATGCACTTCGTCGGGGAAGACGAGCTGTTCAACTTCCACGTTGCGCTCGCGGAGTGCTTCTACCAGCGTGACGGTTTCCGTGAACGACACGTTGCGATCGTCGTCACCGTGGATCACGAGGACGGGCGAGCGCCATCCATCGATCGTCGCCATCGGCGATGACTGGAACGCCAGCCGAGACTCCTCGGGCCGCTCGAGTGGATTGTAGGTCGGCACGAACGTTCTGATCCCGACGTTCCAGTCGTGCACGCCGTGGAAGTCCACACCGGCGGCAAACATGTCCGACGCGCGTGACAGCCCCATCGCGGTCAGGTAGCCGCCATACGATCCGCCCCAGAGCGCAATGCGCTTCGGATCCACATCGCCGCGATTGGCGAGGTACAGGCCAGCGCCCATCACATCATTGAATTCGCTGCCACCGGTCGCTCCGTAGTTGAGCGCTTCGCGAAACTCCATCCCGTAGCCGATGCCGCTGCGGTAGTTCACGCTCAGCACCACATACCCCTTGCTGGCGAGGTGCTGGTTGAAGGCGTAGGCGTTGTTGTAGTAGCTGCTGTAGTTCCAGCCGAGCAGCATCTGGCGGCGCGAGCCGCCGTGAAAGAAGATCGCCGCGGGCCGCTTGTCGCCGGGCTTCGCGTCGGCGGGCAGGAAGAGCTGGGCGTGAATCTTCATTCCGTCGGCCGCGGTCAGGATCACCGGCTTCGGCTCCACCATGGCGCTCATGGGGAAGTCCGCGGGAATGGAGCCGGGCGCCAGCTCGCGCGGAGCCGCGCCGCCGACCGCGATCACGGCCTGCGCCGGCTTGCGTGTTCCGGCGCGGATGAAGGCAACCGCACCGCCATCGCTCGTCGTCACCGGAAGCCATTCGATGTCCGCTCCGCTGGTCACGGCCAGGGGCCGCCCGCCTGCTACGGGAACGCGCCAGATGTCCCGGCGATCGATATCGCCCTGGTTGGAGTTGTAGAGCACTTGCTTCCGGTCCGGGGTAAGCGCGACGTACTCCACTTCGAATTCGCCCGGCGTGAGCAGCGTCGCCGCTCCGCCCGCCGACGGAACCGAGTATAGACTCGTCCATCCGGTGCGCTCCCACGGGAACACCAGTCGGTCGCCCGCGCCCCACATGAGTTGACTGCCCACGACGCCCCGAAAAGCACTGCCGACGCCGGGCTGGGCAGTCCACACCGAATTCCCGATGCCCGTGGACGCATCGGCGACCATGATCGACCACGGTTGGGCGCGACGCACTGGCGCGAACATGTCGCGCCTCGCACGTGCCGGCACTCGAATGAAGGCGACGCGCCCCCCGTCGGGCGACCAGACCGGCGCCTCATCCTTATCCACCGACGGCGACATCCACTTCACCTCTTTCGAGGCGATGTCCAGTATTCCCACGAAGCCGTGATCGCCACGGTCGCTGACGAAGGCGAGCTTCGCGCCGTCAGGCGACCAGTCGAGCGACCCGGCGCCGCCGCGAACGGTCGCGATGCTCACCGGCTCCTTGCTCCCGTCGAGCGGCGCCCACCAGATCTTTCCCTGCCGTCCGAACACGAGCGCATCACCCTTCGGTGAAGGAGCAACGCCGCCCCCGAGCGCAACACGGGCCGGTGCTCCCCCGCTGACGGCCACACGCCAGATCACCTGTTCGGCGCCGGCCGGATCGCTCGTCGGGTTGGGAATCTCGCCAGCGCGGTTGGCACTGCCGCCTCTCACGAAGAAGAGGGTCTTCGCATCGGGCGACCACTTGATCCCGCCGATGTCCTGACCGTCATCCTTCGCGTACGTCGTAAGTTGACGGCCACGATAATCCGGCGGGGCGGCGACCCAGATGTTGCGCATGCCCTGATCGTTCTGCACCCAGGCGACCGCACCACCGGCCGGCGCCGCGGACAGAGCCGTCGGGTAGGAGGCAGACATCAGCGACTCGATCGCGATCGGCTTCTGTGCGAAGAGCGAGGTCGCCGCAAACAGTGAGGCGACGAGGAGCGTGCGTGGGCGCGCCAGGAGAACGGGCATAGGCCTCTGTAAATCCGGAAAGGAAGGAACCTGATGATGTCTCGGGTTGGTAACGACGGCAACCGTCCGGCCTACTCTCCGCGGAGCGCCGCGAGTGGATCGGTCCGCGCCGCAAGCAGGCCGGACGCTACGTCGGACGCTACGCCGGACTCCATCATTGTGCCCTCGCTCCCCAGCTTCTTCTCGAGATCCAGTACGCGAGTCGCCAGGCGTGGATCCTCGATCTTCCCCGCCCATGTGGCGAACGTTGCGGTCGCGCCCTGCCATCGCAGCGCATCGACGTCGGCAAACAGCGGCGCGTCCGTGCGCAGTGTCGCGAGCGTCTTGAACAGCAGGGCAGCATCGCGCTTGTCACCGAGCACGTCGTCCGGAAACTGTTCGAGCGCACCGTGCCGGTTGATCAGCCGGGCGGCCGTAACGGCCCCGTATCCGGCGAGACCCGGATAGCCATCCGCCGCGTCGCCCACGAGCGCGAGGAAATCGGGGATGTGTTCGGGTGCGACACCAAACTTGGCGCGAACGCCGTCCGCATTGCGGATCACACCGCGTCTTCCATCCACCTGCACCACGCGATCTCCCACCACGCACTGCGCCAGATCCTTGTCGGGCGTCCAGATGGACACTTTCTGAACGCGCACGTCCGCCGCCGCCAGGTGAGCCGCCGACGCCAGCGCATCATCGGCCTCGAGCTCCACCATCGGCCAGACGACGACGCCCATTGCAACGAGCGCTTCCTCGAGCGGATGAAACTGGGCGAATAGCGCGGGCTCGATCCCTTCGCCGGTCTTGTACTCCGCCCAGAGCTGGTTGCGAAACGACTCGATGACGTGGTCCGTCGCAACACCGACGTGCGTCGCACCGCCCTCGAGCATCTTGACCACCGAACCCAGCACACCAGCCACAGCGCCGAACGGCGGATCTGTTTTCTTGAACCGCCGGATGCCGTAGAAATGACGAAACAGCTCGTACGTTCCGTCGATAAGGTGAACGATCACTGGCTTCCGGCTACCGTGCGCGTAGCGCGTCCGCCGGATCGATGCTCGCCGCACGAAGTGCAGGCAGCCAGCAGGCGGCAATGCCGACGACCAGCATCGTCACCGCCACTCCAACCAGCGTGACTGGGTCGTGCGGCGCGACTCCAAACAGCAGACCGCGTATGAGTCTCGTGGCGAACAGTGAACCGAGCACCCCGAGCGCCAGGCCGAGCACCAGCAACAACCCGCCTTCCCATAGAATCATGCGCTGGACCATGCCGCTGTTCGCGCCAAGGCTCATCCGGATGCCGATCTCGCCGGTGCGCGCGCTCACCGAGAAGGCGAGCACGCCCGCGATACCAACGGCCGCAATGATGACCGCGAGGACACCGAACGACGACACGAGCACCGCGTTCAGGCGGCGCGGCGCCACGCTTTCATCCCGGATCTGCGCGACCGTGAGGACGTTCTCGATGGGATCCTGAGGTACGATGCCCCGAACCAATCGCGTTGCCGCAGCCACCAGGCCCGACGAATTGCCCTCGGAGCGGATGACGAGCCCGCCGGAGAAGGCTATCTCCTGGTCGAATGGCTGAAAGACGACCGGTCGCGGAGGTGCATCGAGCCCGCCATCCTTCGTGTCTCCAACCACGCCGACGACGGTGCGCCAGTCACCACTCACCGGAATGAATTTCAGCACGTCGCCGGTCCATGCGACCCGTTTGCCAACCGGATCCTGGCCGGGGAAGAGATGGTCGGCGAGTGCCTTGTTGAGAATCACGACCCGCGCGGTCCCTCCGCGATCGGTGGTGCTGAACTCTCTCCCGCGCAGCAGGGGAATGCCCGCCGCGCGGAAGTACTCGGGGCTCGCCGTCCGGAATTCCGCGCGCGGCATTGGTTCTCCAGTGGCAAGGTTCCTCCCTTCGCCTTTCACCTCGAGCTGAAATTCAGTCTTCCGCAGCGGCATGGTGGAGCCGACCCCCACCTCGCTCACGCCCGGCAGCGCGCCAATCTCCAGTCGCATGCGATCGTACAGCGCCTTGGCGTCGGCATCACTCCTGCCGTTCCCGCTGATCGGGACCTCCATCGTCAGCACGTCCTGGGCGTTGAGTCCGGTGTTGACCTGCGAAAGCTGGATCATGGTGCGGGTCAGCAGTCCGGCTCCCGCCAGCAGGATCACCGATACGGCGATCTGCGCCACCACGAGCGCGCGCTGCAGGCGCTGCTTTCGCAGGCTGCCACTCATGCGATTCACGCCGCCAGCCAGCAGCGTTCCCAGCGATCCTTCCTTCGCGAGACCCGGCGCGAATGAGAGCAACAGGGCCACCGCCAGCGTGAGCAAAAGCGTGAATCCCAGCACCATTCCATCGAGCCGGATCTCGTTGGCGCGCGGCGAAAAACGCTCCGCGAGTGCAACCAGCAGTCTGAGGGCGCCGTTCGCGAGGACCAGTCCGAGCACCGCCCCCATAAATGCGAGCACGAGATTCTCGACCAGCAGCAACCGCCGCAACCGTGCGGTCCCCGCGCCAAGAGCGGTGCGCACCACCAGCTCATGCTCGCGTCGAACGCTGCGCATGAGCGTGAGATTGGCGACGTTGGCCGATGAGATGATCATGACGAATGCGGCAGCACCCATGAGAAGCAGGAGCGTAAGCCGCGCGCGCTCGCCGAGGACCTCGTGAAAGGGGATGAGTGCGACGCGATAGCCGGAGCCGGGATCATAGGCCTCCCGATGGTCGGCTTCGACGCGAGCCCTGATACCAGCAACTTCCGCCCTCGCCTGTTCGACGGTGGCGCCAGGAGCGAGACGCGCGATCATCTCCGTCATCCGGTGCGTGCGTCCCTGGACCATCATGGCGCTCGTATGGTGCTCACTGATCACCATGTTCATGAGCGCATCCATGCGATTGGGAAAGAAGGGCGCCGGTTGCAGCACTCCAACCACCGCGACGGCCTTCCCGTCAATGCGCACGTCCTTCCCAACGATGCTGCTGTCTCCACCGAACCGCTTTATCCAGTAATCGTGCGTGAGCACCATGACCGGCGGGACGCTTGTCCCATCGTCCTGCGCATTGAGCACTCGGCCGAGCACGGGCGACAGGCCCATTACCTGGAAAAAGTTGCCGGTGACGAGGCCGACGCTCATGCGCACCGCGTCGCGCTCGCCCTGGAGAGTGTAGATCATTCCGGAGTACTCGGCGATGCCTCCCAGCGATTTCGCGCTGGTGCGGAAATCGAGAATCTCGGGGACGGAGAAGAGGACGTTCTCGCCTCCGGGACCGGTGATCGACTGGCGCAGGTAGACCAGCCGGTCGCCATCGCGATGCGGAAGCGGTCGCAGGAGCACGCCCCGGACGACACTGAAGATGGCGGTGTTGGCGCCGATGCCGAGCGCGAGCGTGAGCACGACCGCGAGGGTGAAGCCGCGGGCGCGGGCGAGGCTTCGGAGCGTGTAGCGGAGGTCGGGAAGGATCATGGGCGCCTCACTTTGTTGGTGTTCGACTAGCAAGGCAAGATGCGCGATCAAACTGCCGTTGTAAGAGTCGTGCGCTGGTCTGGCTCCTAATGCGCCCGAGGCAGCGACAATGTGAACTCGGCGCCCTGACCCAGCACCGTCGCGACGGTGAGATCTCCGTGCATGGCTCGCGCGAGTGTGCGGCTGATGGCCAGGCCGAGTCCGATTCCAGCTTCGGGTCCCTTAATCCCGCCCCTGACCTGAACGAACGGATCGAAGATCGATTCGAGTTGATCGGCAGGTATACCAATGCCCGTGTCCGAAACGCGGAATAAAACTGCCTCATTGGCTGCCCTGCAATCGAGGGTGATTTGTCCTCCAGCCGGAGTGAACTTGATGGCATTGGAGAGAAGGTTCACGAGGATCTGGATCACTTTCTCGCGATCGCCACGTGCGACGAGGGGAGGGTCGCAGGCGGCAAGCTCATAGGTCAAACCCCGTTGCGCGATGAGCGGCTCGACGAGCGCGACACTGTCTGCAAGCACCTTGTGGGCGGGCATGTCGACCACGTCGTAGGCCATCTGGCTACGGCTGACCTTGGCGAAATTCAGCATGTCGCTGATGAGTCCCGTCAGATAGCGCTGGTTGCTGCGAATGCGTGCGAGGTCCACATGCTGCGCCTCCGTTACCGGACCGTGCAGCTCGAGGTCCATCAGATCCACGTAGCCGCCGATGGCATTGAGCGGTGTGCGCAGCTCGTGGCTCACCATCCCCAGAAATGCAGTCTTCGCCTGACTGGCCGCCTCGGCCCGAGCCGTGAGCGCAACGGAAGCGCCGTACAGACGGGCACGGTCGAGCGCCATGGCGCTGCTGCTCGCGAGGTCGTCGGCCAGTGCAATGTCCTGGGAAGCGAACGGCCTGCCGTCCTTCTCACCTACGAATGTGATGGCGCCCATCATGCGTCCGCGAATGACGAGAGGGACTGTCAGCAGCGGACCGACGCCGATCTCGCTCAGTACCCTGAGTATCTCGGCGCTGTGCGGGCCCGATGTGAGCGCGACGTCGCCCGGATTCTGTACGACCGGGAGCTCGGCGCTCTGCAGGGCCAGCGACAATCCGAATCCATCGCCGGCCTCGGGAATCCAGCGACCGTGCAGCTCGTCGAGGAGTGCCTGCTTCGCGGGATCTGGATGGAGGATGGCCAAGCGGAACATCTTGCCGTCCTCGTCGAGGATATCCACGATACACCACGCGCCGATATGGGGGAGTTGCAGTCCCGCCATGGCCGTGAGCGTGGCGCGCTCGTCGAGTGACTCGGCAAGCCGCCGGCGTTCAACGGCGAGAAAGGAAGCTCTTCGCCGCGCGTTCTCCGATGCGTCTGCGGCGTCATGCGCCTGCAGGGCACTCAGCAGCAGCCTCCCCGCCACCTCTCGCTGCAGGCCGACCGTAAGCTCACTATGAGTCGCCACCCGCAGCTCGAGCACCAGGTGCTCCGCTGCGCCGCCCTGGCTCACATCCGGCCAGACCGTGCAGCTGAACAGGAGGGACGTCGAGTCCACCGGTTCAACGCGACGATCCCGCGAGACCGCACCGGTTCGGAAAGCCCGATCGAGGAGGGCGGTCAGTCCCCTTGCATCTGCAGCGCCGAACGCGTCGGCGATGCGGCTTCCCGGTTCCAGCGTCCCCTTAGAGCTGACCAGCTTGCGGAACGCGGCGTTCGCATACACCAGCAGATGGTCACGTCCACGCGTAACCGCGAACGCTGCGGGGACATGTTCGATGTACCGCTCGAATGATCCCGCGGTTGAGAAGTCGTCATCAACCGCGCTCACCCGACGGCTCCCGGAGGGTATTCCATCGCTTGCATCGACAGCCTCGACACCACCACCTATCCGCCCGGTTGCGCCAGTGCCCGATACATGGTTCCCCCGCCCTCCAGTGTCGCGTATCCCCGGGCAACGAGCAGCGCGAGGGTCTGCTTCAATTCCGTAGGGGATCCGCCCATCCGCACGGCGAGAACTTCCTTCGATGCGCCCCCGAGCCGAACCAGCGTGTCGAGGACTGCCGCTTCCCGCTCGGTAAGACCTTCATAGGCAGGACGAGGCAGCCGTAGCTGCAACTTCGGCACCCCCGTGATAATGCCTTGATAATTCCAGAGCGGACCGCCCACGACCGCGCCGTTCGCCGTGACCTCATACGTCCGGAACTCCCGGCTGTGCTCGCTACCGCGCATCTTGTGAACCGCCAACACTGTTCGCAGCTCCCCATCGATCTCGACGAAGCGCTGCACGATGATGTCGTCGGTGATGAACGACACTCTCTCTGTGGTGAAGTTCAGGTCGGGATATCCGCCCACCGTTTCCGTCGTCATGAGAATAGTGACGCCCGTGGCGGTCAACGCACCGACGAGTCGGTAGAGTGATTCCCTGAAATCGTCGCGGAACGCCGGCGCGAGCGCGATTTCGAAACCGGAGAGCGAATCGATGACCACCCGCTCGGCACCCAGGTGCTCTACCGCCTCCATGATCTCCGCCAGGGTTTCATCGACTGAGAGATCGAGCGGGCGGAGGTATATCAGCTTGAGCTTGCCCGTCTCGATCGACTCTTCCATGTCCTGATTTCTGGCCTTGGCGCGTGCGAGGTACTCCTCTGGATATTCCTCGAACACGATGACGACGACCGCTTCACCGCGACGCAGTCCTTCCGCTGCGAACTGGGTCGCAAACGTCGTTTTGCCACTCCCCGCGGGCCCGGCGAGCATCACCGCATCACCGGCCGGGATACCACCACCCATTACCTCGTCCAGACCCGGAACGCCAGTTGGGAGTCGGCGCATCGACTGCGCGCGTCGCTGGAGCTGCTGCTCCGGAATCCGTGGGAAGATCTGAATGCCGGAGTCGGTGATCCGGAACGTGTGCAGCCCGGGCATCTGCGCCTGCCCGCGAACCTTGACCGCTTGCAGCTTTCTCACCACCGAGTTGCGGTCGGTGACCTGAGAAAGCCAGAACACGCCGTCGGCCACTGTGAACACAGGATTGCGCTGTTCCTGTTCCGCGTACTCACCGATGAGGAACGACGTGATCTCCCACGTGGTCAGGTGCTGCGCGAGGCGCTGGACGAAATTGTCAACCGTCATAGTTCCCGGGGCAACGGTTTCCGGCGTACGCCCCAGGAACGTGCGGAATGAATCGACGACGACGATGCCGGGCTGGACGCGCTCCACCTCCGCGACAATACGATCGAGAACGACTTTCAAATCTGCTTCGAGAGCTTCCTCGGTCAGGTTCACATACTGGATGGCTGTCCCGATCGCGGCCGCTTCGAAGAATTCGAACTGCTGTTGATACCGAAGCATCTTCAGCGCTGGTTCTCCCAGGACCGTGAAGTAGAGGGCAGGGCGGTCAGTCGTCGCGTTCGCGAAAATGATCTGCTGCGCCAGCGTCGTCTTCCCGGCTCCAGGGCTGCCGGCGATCAGGTTGAATGAGAATTCCGGCAGGCCGCCGCCGAGTACCGCATCAAGGCCGGGCACCCCCGTCGCAAGGGTTCTGATCCTTGTAGCCGTTTCAGCAACCGTTGCCTTCACGCGGGACTTCTTCTTTGTCATATGACATCCTCGTCATCGTTCTTATCGGCTGTCGAGGTCTGGTCCACGAGCCGGGTCACCATGTCATCCCCAAGCAATCTGCCGAGTACTCCCAGCAATTCCTCCAGCACCGTCTCGAGTGCGGTAGCCACCTTGGGCGCTCCGTGTGACAGAATCATTTCCGGCACGCCGAGCAAGGCGGGTTCGGACTGCTGGCGTCCGAGGCGTAAGTCCCTGAGGACTGGATGCCTCGCTTGTGCCTGGGTGAGTGCGCGAGCGAGCAGCGCCTGCGACCCCACCGCACCGAAGCTGCGAGCGAGATGGCGGTAGGTGC
>JBKJRV010000152.1:0-2696 GCA_046593115.1 Gemmatimonadaceae bacterium | reverse complement strand
GCCGTCATACACCTTGTTCGATGCCGTCACCGACGCAGTGATCGGCTTCGCGGTGATGTCGGCCGTGGTCGCTGCAGTCGTGGCGGTGAGGCTGTAGTTGCCAGACGAAGAACCACCCAGCGTGATGGCGCTCGCCGTTACGGCTTTGCCATTGCCGACGTTTGCATCGGCAAAGGAAGCACTGCCGGCCGAGCACGTTACCGTGTCACCACTCACCACGCCCGCTGCTACCGAGCAGCTGACCGATGCGGTCGCGTTGCCGTCATACACCTTGTTCGATGCCGTCACCGACGCAGTGATCGGCTTCGCGGTGATGGCGAAGCTAACTGGGGTTGAGCTGAGAACCAGGGTGTAGCCGCTCGGAGGAGTCAGTGAGCCGACAGTAATTCCGTACGAGCCAACATTCTCCCCATTGGCACGACCCAGCGTCCCCGTTACACCACTGATGGACGGGTTCAACGTGTAGGTCAGCACGGGATTGGACGACCCGTAAACCTTGCCCTGACCCGCAGCAGGCGTGACGGTAACGGTGGTCGTTGATGAGGTGTAAGTGAATAACCCGGAGGAGGTTGCGGACCCGCCACCACCAGAAGTTGTGACTGTGATCAAAACGGCGGTGCCCACCGAAAAACCGGTTGGAGCGACAGCCGTAATCGAGCCGCCGTTCCAGCTGTTCGCGATTGCCACGGTGGAGCCAAACTGCACGGTGCCTGTCTTCGATCCAAACCCGGTGCCGGAAATCGTAACCTCCGTGCCTGCAGGTCCACTGGACGGTGTAAAGCTGATGATCGTCGCGCCATCGGTAAACGAAGTGAACGATTCGCGACCCGACGCCGCACCCTTCGCAAAGACAAGGAACGAAGCCCAGAGGTCATCCTCAATCGTGCTGAAATCTCGGTTGACGAAGTTCCCGTTCTCATCCGCAACCGACGTGAACGTCATCACGCGCTCTTCCGAAGTCTCGGGGCTGCGCGTGATGGAGATATTGATCGTCTCACCGGGCAGGTAATTACCGCCCGTGATCGTTACGACTTCTCCGGGTGGATAGTCGGTCTTGTCGGTCGTCACCCAGGCCGCGTCTGCCAGCGCGCTTACGCTCGCGGCAGAAGAAGCAGCTTTCCCAAGTCCCGCCGGCTGCTGCACCGACACCGCTGCGGAGATCTGCTGATCGCTTGCGTTGACGATCTTCCCGATCCGAACCTCGGCGGTGAAGTAGCCGCGTGTGTTGAACATCTCGAGCGTCGTGTTCGCGCCGTTGCCGCCGATGACCTGGACCTTCCCGTCCGGAAGCAGGCGAAGCTTCGGGGCTTTGCGCGCCGATCTCATGTCGCCGATCTGACTCGATGTGCCGGTTGCAGGGTTGAAGATCTCGGCGGACTTGAGCTCCTTTCCGTTCGCATCGGTTCCGCCCACCGTCAGCACACGTCCGTCTTTCAGAGTGATCGACGAATGATCTTTTCGGGCTGCGGCCATGGATGTAGCCATCGCCTGGAAGGCCTGCGTCTCCTGATCGAACAGCTCGACCGATCCTTCCTCATCGCCGCCGAGGAAGAGGAGGTCGCCGTCAAGTAGCGCTACGACCGAATGACCGCTGCGGGCCGAGTGCATTTTCGGGCCGAGCTGATACACCCCAATCTCCGGGTCGAGGATCTCGGTCGTGTCGAGATTCATGACCGCGTTCCTGCCGCCCGCGATGAGCAGGCGTCCGTCCGACAGCCGGGTCGTTGAATGCGCCGAACGTTCGTGAATGCGCTTCGGCTTCGCGGCTTCTGTCGCCGGAGCGATCATCCCCGACTTTACCGCCAGCGCCTGGACCGACGATCCAGCAGCCATCAGTGACGACACGATGACGCCTCTGGGGGTTGTCATCGTAAAAGCGCCGCCCGCGCATGCAAATAGCAGCGCCGCGAAAAGCGCGATGTACCGCCGCGTCAACGTTCCGCGCCGCCCCTGGGTCGTCCGTTCCGTGTTGCTCATTGCTCTTCCTCGGTTCAGTAGACCTAAAGATGACCCGGACCGTCCTGGTCGACTTTGTTGGCCCTGAAGTTTGCTGTGAGTGAAATTTACGACGGAGGGGCGAAACTGTGAATCAGCCAATCGATATATTTTTCCCTATACCGTCCGATATAGCTGAAGCAGCGCTTCCCACTGTGGCGCTGGACGTTTTCCCTCTGATCGCCATTGCCGCGGATCCGGTCGCGAATCGAGATCGGCTAGACTTGGCGGCACATCCCCAGACAGAACCTGAAGCCTTCTCGCGAGTCAGACCACCGTACCGGACGTGACGGGAGAACCTTTGCTGATCGGCCAGAAAATCGCTCACTACCGCATCACCGCCGCGATCGGCGCCGGCGGGATGGGCGAGGTGTTCCGCGCCACC
Source organism: Gemmatimonadaceae bacterium (assembly GCA_046593115.1). GTDB lineage: Bacteria > Gemmatimonadota > Gemmatimonadetes > Gemmatimonadales > Gemmatimonadaceae > JBKJRV01. The sequence goes on along the minus strand of JBKJRV010000152.1, from coordinate 316 downwards.
GACACGAGGCTCCATCGTGACGTGGCGCTCAAGGTGCTCCCGCCCGAGATGGCCGCGAGCCGTGAGCGGCTCGAACGCTTCCAGCGCGAGGCGCGCGCGGTCGCTGCGCTGAATGACCCGCATGTCGTGACGATCTACTCGGTCGAAGAGGCGGACGGTGTGCACTTCATCACGATGGAACTGGTGGAGGGCGAGCCTCTCAACAAGCTCATCCCCGCGACCGGCATGGCGGTCCCGCGACTGCTCGACATTGCCGCCGGTGTCGCCGACGCGTTGGTGGCGGCCCACGACAAGGGGATCGTTCATCGAGACCTCA
>JBKJRV010000042.1:0-11105 GCA_046593115.1 Gemmatimonadaceae bacterium | reverse complement strand
TGGAGTTGACCGCAGACTCCGGTGCGAGCGCGTACACGCCCGCGATCACCTCTTCGGCCACCTGTCGCCGAAACTCGTCCTGATTCAGCTGCGGCGCATAGTGCCAGACGCCATTCCGGCGTCGGCGAATCAACAACTTCTTCTCGCAGAGACGCACCATTACGGTAGTGATCGTGTGATACGCTCGCGGTTCTCCGGCCATGGCCCGGAGCACCTCGGTCACGGTTGCCGGCGCGGCGAGTGCCCATAACGTCTTCATGATCTCCGTCTCGAGATCACCGAGCACCTGCGCGATGCCGCGGCGCGAGGAGCGAAAGGTCGGCCGGATCCGGGATCGCCGCTTTCCTGTCATCGATATGCCTTTGATCCCTGTTGCAGAATACGCCCTGAATGTCTCGACGGCGCTCGCTCCTTCATGCCTGAACGCCGCTCGCGCGGACACATGAAGAATAATCGTTGTCATTACCCGGTGGAGGGCCAGGCCGACTCACGCCTTACTCGGTCTGTCATCTGTCTGAACGCCAAGGCCGTCGGTGTCAGCCACGCGGACTAAGCGAGAAGACGTACGCCGCGACGGCGCGTACCTGCTCGGGGCTGAGCGGCGCGCCGCCCATGGGCGGCATGGGCCCTGGATACTGTTTCGGCGCCTGTACGCCATTAGCCACGGTCGTCACGATGAACTGGTAGCTCCCATCGCCGTTGAGCCACTGCGAGTCGGCAAGGTTCGGCGCGGCCGGCGTACCTATTGCGCCGACGCCGTGACATGCCTGGCAGGTGCCCCCCGCGGCCTGCCCGCGGAAGATGCTGTCGCCGAGGCTGATGAGCCGGGCGTCCGTCGGCGCCGTTCCGCCCCCAACAGCGTCGCCACCTGGTGATGACGGACTCGGCGGCACACCCGCAGTTGCCGGAGCACTGGTCGCCGGCGGTTGCCCGGTGCCAGCGGTATCGCCCATGGTACGCCCGCCGTCGAGGCTCCCCCCACCCCCACACGCGCCGCTGACCAACGCGGCAAACAGCAGGAGCGATGGCCCCGGCTCACGCACTGGTACCCGCGATGCTGATCGGCGCATTCTTCCCCCGCAGTTCGAATGACTACAGCGTGTCACCACCGTTGCAAGGCGTACGCCAAGAGCGAGAGAGTGGGCGCGAATCCGCTCGGACGAACTCTGTATACAGCATGTCGGCAAATGGCCTGATGCTTGCACGCGTCCGTGCGGCAATCACGCGACTTGCAGGTTCAGCAGGCCTTCGCAAAATTGGCGCGACGCGCGGGTTGCCGCTCAACCGGCTGCTGCACCGAGGTCTCCCACCACCGGAGTGAGTTATGGCTCATCAGATGAAGGATCCCGTTTGCGGCATGACGGTTGACATGGATAGTGCCACTGACCGGGCCGAGTTCCAGGGACGGACGTATTATTTCTGTTCTCCGGGGTGTGTCCGGCAATTCAGGGCTGACCCGGCGCGCTACGCCAATGTGGCGAACTCCAGCGAATCGCGCGCAGCGGACAAGGCCGCCACCGGCCAGGAGGACGTGGCGCTCGAGCGGCACGAGCCGTCCTTCACGAAATCGGGGGGCATGGTCGCCCCGAAATTCGGGTCGGCCGGAAGTGGTGGCTTGGAATACGAACGTCTCCCTGAGGCGCATGACGACGTAAAGCGCCCGTGAGTGCTTGCGGAACGTCGGGGAGCGTCAGTTTGATCACCTGACACGTATGTCCAGCCAGTCTGCATACACTGGTGCCTTGGCCGTGCTTCTCCTGACGGTCGCGATGGGCGCGGCCGTTCTCACGGCGGGGCGCGGCCGGGTGGCCAGCCCGCCAGCCGCGCCATTCGAGGGCGGTGGGCGCACTGGTCACAAGACCTGGGTCCAGTTCCGGGCACGCTACGGAATGGTCGCCCTCCTCTTTGCCGCTTTCGATATGGAAATGGTCTACATGTTTCCTTGGGCGGTGGTGTTCAGGCGACTCGGCATGGTAGCGTTTCTCGACATGTTCGTCTTCCTCCTCATCCTTCTCGCCGCGCTGGTCTTTGCCTGGAAGGAAGGCGCGCTCGATTGGGAGCGGTGAATCACCGGGCCCCTGGCCCGATCGGACGTCCAGCGCCACCGATGGCCGCACCCACTCCGCCGTCGCGTCCGAAGGCATGACGGGCACCTGGGGGGCATTCGGAAAGTGGCTGGGTGAATTCAGCCTGATCGAGCGGCGCTACTTTCCGATCGACGGCGGCGCGGGTGCGGTTCTGTTCGCGCACTTGCCTGACGCCGATCATCGCTTGCGGCCGGCACACACACCTCGCCACGCCGACCTGCTCGTCATTGTGGCACCCGTGTCCGAAGCCTTCCTGCCCGTTATCGCGGAGGCCTTTCACTGCGCCCCGCCGTCGTGTCGCCTTGCGGTCGTCGCGCACCGCGCGAGCGGCGCGCGAGAGCCCGCTTTTTCTCTCACCGCGCGCTTGGAGGACTACCTGCCGGTGACGTACCGGTTCGACGGCTCCCTCACGGAGCCCGCAGCGTCTGCCGGAGTCGCGGCCGCGGTGCGGCCGGAGGCATCGCGCGAGCCCTCCAGCCCGGTTCTTCAGATTGGGCCCGTGACGGAGCTGCTGGTTCCGCTTCGAACCGCCGAGGAGCGTGAGATCGCTACGGAGGACGCCGTGGTGAGCATTGGACCAATCCAGCAGGCGACAGCCGGGCCACTGCAACTCCTTCTCACTACCGACGGCGAGCAGGTGGTGCGCGCAGAGATCCGCAGCGGATTTGCGGCCCGCGGTATCGAACGGCTTCTGCGCGAGGCATCCTGGAGAGACGGCGTCTCACACGCGGAGTTGCTGGACCCGCTGGCGCCGGCAGCCGGCCGCCTCGCCTACGTCACCGCGCTCGAATGTCTGTTGGGCCTCACGGTGGGGCCTGGGGCGCGGCGCGCTCGCGAAGTCCTCCTTCGTGCCGAACGCGCCTACAGTCACCTGATATGGCTCACGCGGTTCTCCGATCTCATGGCGTACGACGCGCTGACGGCGAAAGCGCGCCACCTCGGCTCGATGGTCGGTCGTGAGATGCCGTCCCCAGCGGGTATCGTGCCCGGCGGATGGGACGCCGATGCGTCTCCTCCCTTGAGCAAGCCAGAGACTTTCCGACGACTCGCCGATCAGGTCAGTCGCGTCGCCAAGCAATTGAGCGAAGATCGCCTCTTCGCGCTGCGGACCCGAGGGCTCGCGACCATCTCGAGGCAGCAGGCTCGGAAGGCGGGGGCCAGCGGTCCCGTCCTGGCGGCGTCCGAGCGCGGAACAGGTGACGCGCGCACCAGGGCCCTAACCCGGATGATGAACGCGGCTGCAGACCTACGTGAGGCGGCATCCCTGCTTGGAGAAGCGCGCGAAAGTTCAACCTGGGTGCCCGGTCCCAGCCTGATGCCTGCGGCCGGGACGGCCGACGGATCCGTCGAGGGGCCACGTGGCGTCATCACGCTCACACTGGAGAGTGCTGGAGGTGACCGGCCCGCCGATATCCTGTGGGTGCGGCCATCGGCCGCACATCTCACCCTCCTTCCCGGTCTCCTCGTCGGCTGCACACTTCCGGACGCGCTCGTGGCCACCGCCAGTCTCGATCTGTCAATGGCGGAGGTTGATGGATGACGGACCAGGCCGTCGCCCCTGAGCTTGCCGGTGGCCTTCTGAGCCATGTCCTCGGAGCTTCGGCGACGCTCGCCTGGCTGGCTGCGGCCGTGTATGGCACCGCCGTCCTCGATCGGCTGATCGCCCCGGCATCGGCGGGTATGCGCGGCCGCTGGGCTGTCCTGCAGCCTGCGGCGTCAGCCTTGCGGCTCCTGCGCTCTGGAGAGTTCACGCCGAGGCGGCCGGACGGGGCGCTGTTCTGGTCTGCCCCGGTTGTCGCCGTGACGGCGGTGGCGCTCATTGCCTGGCTCCTCCCGCTCGGATTGGGCCGTGCGGGTGGCGATGCGCCCATCGGGCTCTTTCTCTTCGTCGTGTTCCTCGGCCCGGTGGTCGTCGCGCTCGCGAATGCCGGGTGGGGCGTAAATGGCAAGTACGGACTGTACGGCAGCATGCGCGCGATCTCGCACATGGTTGCCTATGAAGTCGCCCTCGGTTTTGCGGTCCTGGGCCCGGCCATGGCCGCGGAGTCCCTCTCGCTCTCGCGCATCATTGAGGCGCAGAACGCCCTGTGGTTCGTTGTGTGGCAACCGCTCGGACTCGCCTTGTACCTCGTGTCGGCGCTCATGGCCACTTATCGCCGGCCCTTCGACACCCCGCTGGCCGGAAGTGAGCTCGCCGGGGGAGTGGAGTCCGGGTACAGCGGCCCCTCGCTTCTCCTGCTCCGCGGGGCGCTCACGGGACTTCTCTTCGTCATCGCCGCAGTCGGAGCCGCGATCTACCTGGGAGGCTGGCACGGTCCGCCCGTCGTGGGACCACTCCTGCCAGGGCCCGCGTGGATGCTGCTGAAGACCTATGCACTGGTCGCGCTCCTGCTCTGGGTGGGGCGGCGGACGCCGCGACTTGGCCACAACCAGATGCTGGCGTTCTCGTGGAAGGTGGTGCTCCCCCTCGCGTTTGTGAACGTCGCGGCGGTCGGCATCATCATGCTTGTGATCGGGTTGTGATCAAGGCCGCTGCGTGGCCAGTGGGGGCGCGATGACCGCGAGCGTACTGGGCGAGTGGGCGCTGTTCCTGTCGCTGTCGGCGGTGGCACTGGCCGGCGCTGCGCTCATGCTGATCACGATGAGCATGTACCGCGCCGGGCTCTTCCTGATGGTGAGCTTCGTCGCCCTCGGCGGCCTCTTCTTCCTGCTCCACGCCGACCTGCTTGCCGCAATTCAGATCATGATGAACGTCGGCGGGATGCTCGTCATGATTCTCTTCATGGTCATGCTCATGATGGACCCGGGTGGCGAGATGATGTGGGACATGAAGCGGCAGATGAAGTTGCCCGGGATCGGCGCATTCTCCATGTCGATGCCCCGTGGGACGCGGCCTCATGCCACCCGGGCGACGTCGGACTCGAGCGAAGCGGCAATGTCGGATCATCCTCCCGCAGCCATGAACGGGATGGATGCCGAGGCGCATCGCACCATGATGGTGAGCATGGCGATGTCCACCGAGCAATTGCCGTGGGCCCTTGCCATCGGGCTTGCCCTGGCCCTGATGCTTGCGGCGCTCGTGATGTGGACGCCCTGGCAGGTCGCGCCCACCGTCGTGCCGGTCACGGACGGTGCGACCGCCGTGGGAACACTCCTTCTGTCGCGCTACATGATGGTGTTCGAGGGGGCGGCGATGCTCATCCTCGCCGGTATCGCGGGAGCGGTGATCCTCGGACGACGCGAAACGAGTGTGCCCGTCACACCGGCAATCCCGGTTCACTCAGGCGACACCGATACAAACAGCTCACAACCCACCCACCACCCGGAGGAAATGATCATGGACAGCGCATCGAAAAGCGGTTCGCAAAGCGGGAACGTGTACACGTGCCCAATGCACCCGGAGGTTCGGTCCGACAAACCCGGCAAGTGCCCCAAGTGCGGGATGGATCTCGTGAAGGCGGGAGGATCCGCGCAGCAAGGCGGTGACCGACCTTCCGGCGGCGCCCGCTGAGGGATTGCCGACATGGCCGGGCCGGGACTCGCGTCTTATCTGGTCGTCGGCGCCCTGCTGTTCGCCATCGGAGTGGCTGGGGTCCTCTCCCAGCGCGGCGCGATCATGATCCTCATGAGCGTCGAGATCATGCTTAACGCCAGCGTGCTGAGTCTCGTTGCGTTCTGGCGGTTCGTGGCGCCGCACGACTTCGGGGGGCAGGTATTCATGATCGTGATCGTGACGATCGCCGCCGTCGAGATGGCGGCGGGACTCGGGCTCATCCTTCTCATCTACCGCCAGCGCGGTACGCAGAACGTCGACGCGCTCGCCGAGCTACGCGCGTGAGAGGGGCGCGCGGGCGCGGCAGCGTGTGGTTGCGGCGATCCAGATCGCGCCGCCGATCTGGCCAACCGCCGAACGCGTGGCCATGAGGGACTGGCCGGCGCAGTATTTCTGGCTCGCGGCGCTCGCCCCACTTGTCGCGGCCGCCGCTCTCGCCGTGTGGAGCGGTAGCCGCCGCACGATCGCCGCGGTCGCCGTCACTGGCGTCGCAGGCGCCACGCTCGTGAGTTGGACGGCGCTCATGGCCGTGGTGTTCGGCGAGAGTGGCGCGGCGTCACTGCCCTGGCTCGTCATTGGTGGACGGCCGTTCGTGCTCGCCGCCCGGCTCGACCCGCTTGCCGCCCTCATCCTCGCGCTCGCCACCACTGTGGCGCTGGCGGTATTTGTCTACGCCGCGCGCTACCTCTGGGATGAGCCACGGTATCGGAGGTTCTTCGCCCTGATGTCACTGTTCGTCGGCGCAATGCTGACGCTCGTCATCGCCGACGACCTGATCCTCCTCTTCGGCGCCTGGGAGGTTGTCGGACTCTGCTCATATCTCCTCATTGGCCTCTGGTTCGAGCGCCCGGGGGTGCCACGCGCCGCGACGCAGGCGTTCCTCGTCACACGAGTCGCCGACGCTGCCCTGCTGGCCGGGCTACTGATCCTCGCCGCCGCCACGGGGAGCGGGTCGCTCTCGGGCGTGATGGAGGCCCTCTCCCAAGGGCGCCTGCAAGGCGCTGTGGTGACGATCGCGTCTCTTCTGATCCTGACAGGAGCGATGGGCAAGTCGGCGCAACTGCCGCTGAACGGCTGGCTCCCCGACGCGATGCTTGGGCCCACACCCGTGTCAGCACTAATTCATTCGGCGACCATGGTCGCGGCGGGTGTGTACCTCGTCGCTCGCTTCCTTCCACTCTTTGGCGCCGGGGGGACGCTACCCCTGGTGGCGTGGGTCGGGGCAGCGACAGCTCTCTTCGGGGCTGGCGCGGCGCTTGGTCAGACCGATCTCAAGCGGCTCCTGGCCTACTCCACGATGAGTCAGCTCGGGTTCATGTTCATAGCGCTTGGGGCCGGAAGCGTCAGCGCGGGCATTCTCCTCCTCGTCGGACAGGGGGTCTTCAAAGCGCTGCTCTTCCTCGCCGCCGGAAGTGTTTCGCACGCCGTCGGAACCACGGACATGCGGCAGCTGGGCGGGCTTCGACTCCGGATGCCCGTCACCTTCGCCCTCTTCACGCTTGGCGCCGCCGCCCTCGCGGGGATACCGGTGTCGCTGGCCCTGCCGTTCAAGGACGCGGCACTCGCTGCGGCCCTCTACGCATCCGTGCCACTCGCCGCGGTGGCCTTTGCGGCGGCGCTGCTCACTGCGCTCTATAGCACGCGTGCGGTAACACTCACCTTCCTCGGCATGCCGAGGGGTGACAAGGCCAGCGGGGCGCGCGAGTCCGGCTGGTGGCTCCTGGCGCCGATGGTCGGGCTGGGTGCGTTGCTGGTACTGGCCTCCCTGCTCGGTTCCTGGCTCGTCGACCTCCCGATCGCGCGCCTGCTCGGCCGCCCGCTTCCCGAATCCGCCGGTGCGACGATCCTTGCGTTCGTGACCACGGCGGCAGGAGTCGGCCTCGCCGCGCTCGCCTATCGCGTGTGGCCGGGCGCCTCGACGTGGCCTCCCTTCAGAAGGCTCGCGCCGGCCGCGGAGGCCGGGCTCGGCATCCCGAAGGCGTACGGGGCGGTGGCGGGGACGACAATCCTGGTGGCTCGCTACGCGCGCACGCTGGACGAATCCGCGTTCGACACCATCGGCGTGCGTATGGCCGGCGCCGCACGCTCCGTTGCTCTGCTGGCGCGGCGGCTGGATGCGGCGGTGTTCGAGCGTGTCGGGCCGTGGATCGCACAAACCGCCCGCGTGCTCGCGGTGCACGCGCGCAGGGTTGACCAGGGCGTGTTCGACGCGGCGAGCGACGCCCTCGCCCGTGGCACTCTCGACGTGGTGCGGGCGAGCCTCTGCTTCGACCTCGGCCGCCTCGATGCCGCGTTCGACGCGGGAGCCATCGCGATTGGGCGGTTCGGACAGCATCTGCGAGCGATGCAGACCGGCCGCATTGATAACTACCTCTTCGCGATAGTCCTTTGGGGCGTCGGCGCCCTGGCCGCGGGTGCCGCCGTACTCGCGCTCCGTTCGGTCCGTTGACCAGTTCATCCCCACGCCGCGGTGGCAGTCGATGGTCCGCTCCAGCGGAACTTTATGCCCTGCCGCATGCGCCCCGCAATCCACGCAAGGACCTTCCGTGCCCATCCTGACGCTGATGATCTTCCTCCCCGTTGTGGGGGGCTTCGCACTGTACCTGGCGCCCGCGCGCGCGTGGCGGCCCATCGCCCTCGCAACGAGTGGCCTGGTGGTAGCCCTCAGTGTGCTTCTCCTGCTTCGCTTTGATTACGGCGCCGGGGCACTGCAATTCGAGGAGCGGCTGGCCTGGCTCCCTGGCCTGGGTGCGAGCTACCACCTCGCGGTCGACGGCCTCTCGATGCCCTTCGTGCTGCTCTCGGCCCTCCTCACCCTGCTGGTGGTCGTCTTTGCGCGACCGGAGAAGCGGCCGCGCGAATATTTCCTCCTCTTTCTTCTCCTTGAGGCGGGCACGATCGGCCTCTTTTCGGCTCTGGACCTCCTGCTCTTCTACGTATTCTGGGAGGTGTCGCTGGTGCCGATGTACTTCATCATCGGCGTCTGGGGAAAGGAGCGGCGCGTCGAGGCGGCGCTCAAGTTCTTCCTGTACACGCGCGTCGGCGGGCTGGCGATGCTGCTGTCCATCCTCGCGCTCTACCTCGGCGTCTCGCCGCGCACCTTCGACCTGCCCGCGATCGTGGCCGCGGCTCCGTACGCGGGGGCCGGCACGGTGGCGTCGCTCATCCTGCTCGGGTTCTTCCTCGCGTTCGCGATCAAGCTCCCCGTGGTGCCCTTCCACTCCTGGCTCCCGTCCGCACACGTCGAGGCTGACACAGGGGGGAGCGTGATCCTTGCCGGGGTTCTGCTCAAGCTCGGCGGCTATGGCTTTCTCCGGATCGCGCTGCCGAGCGTGCCCGGCGCGATGAGTGAGTGGGCACTGCCGCTCGCGATCCTGGGAGGTGTGTCAGCGCTGTACGGAACGCTGGTTGCGATGGCGCAGACCGATATCAAGCGGCTCGTCGCCTACTCCAGCATCATCGAGATGGGCTTCGTTCTCATTGGCATCGCTGCCGCCGGGGCAGCGTGGGCGTCGCCTGCTGACCGCGCCACGGCCGCCTCGGGCGCCGCCTACATGATGCTGGCGCACGGACTGTCGACTGGTGCGCTCTTCTTCCTTGTCGGGATGCTCGAGGAGCGAACCCACGACCGCGAGATGCCGAGGCTGGGTGGTCTCTGGGCGCAGATGCCGCGATACGGGACGCTGTTCATGCTGGCTACACTCGCCGCTCTCGGGCTCCCCGGGCTCGCCGTCTTCGTCGCTGAACTCGAAATCCTCTTCGGCACGCTTGGTGTCTTCCCGTGGGTGGCAGTACTCATGCTGGTTGCGATCGTGCTCGCGACGGCGATGTTCCTCTGGATGCTGCAGCGAACGCTTCTGGGGACCTTGCCTCAGGCGTGGGCCGGTCTCGGCGATCTCAGCCGGCGCGAGCTCGTGACGCTCGTGCCGCTCGCCGCGCTCCTCGTCCTCCTCGGCGTATTTCCCGGGCCGCTCTCGTCCATGATCGAACGCGCCGCGCGCGCGGGACCGCTCGCGTCGATCATCATCGCGCCACCAGGGCGCTGATGCCCACGCCAGCATCACCCCGATAACACGCCCGGCAGCAGATGCCTCCCGGATTGCTGGTAGCGATGCTTGGCATCGCCTTCTCGTCCACATCCGCGCAACCGGTGAGCGCCCCGGAGACGGAGATGATGGCGCAGTGGCTCGGTGCCATCATCCCGGAGCTCATACTCGCGGGAACGCTCGTCGTCCTCCTGCCGCTCGGCTCTTTTCTTCCGGCGCGGCGCAAGAACGTCGCGACGTGGCTCGCGCTCCTTTCGCTCGCCGCCGCCGCGGGCGCGTCGCTGCCACTCTTTAGCCGGCCCGCGCACGCCGTGTTCGACGGCACGTACGCGGTCGACCCGTTTGCGGCCTTTTTCAAGCTCGTCGCCATCACCGCCACGGCCCTCGTGCTCCTCACGACGCATAGCCGCTTCCGCGGGCTCCGGCACGAGGCCGATGTGCCGACGCTGCTCGTGCTCACCTGCCTCGGACTCGTCACGCTGGCCGCAAGTCAGGATCTCGCGCTCATCGCACTCTTTCTCACGCTGGTCACCGTCGGTTCTTACATCCTCGCGGCGATCGTGAAGACGGACGCGGTGGCGAGCGAGGGGGCGCTGAAGCTCATGCTCTTCGGCTCCGTCGCCACCGCAGTGATGGTGTACGGCATGGTGCTGCTGTATGGCCTGACCGGGAGCCTGAACCTCCCGGAGATTGCGGCGCGCCTGCCGCGCTCACTGTCGGTGACGGCGACGATCGCACTCGCCTTCGTGCTCGCGGGCTACGGTTTCAAGGTGACGATGGTGCCGTTTCATTTCTGGGTGCCCGACACCTACCAGGCGGCTCCGACACCCATCACGGCGTTCCTCTCCATCGGACCCAAGGCGGCGGGACTCGCCGTGCTCCTTCGTACGCTCGTTATCGTCTCGCCCGGAGGGTCCTGGCCAGTGTTGGTCGCTGCGCTGGCGGCAGTGACGATGACCGTCGGAAACCTGCTCGCGCTCCGCCAGACCAACGTCAAGCGGCTCCTCGCATACTCCTCCGTCGCCCAGGCAGGTTACCTGCTCATGGGCGTCGCCGCGCAGGGACGCGACGCGCTCGCCATCCCGGGCGTCCTCTTCTACCTCGTCGTCTACCTGACGATGAATCTCGGAGCCTTTTTCGTCGTGTTCGCGGTCGGGCGGGTGACCGGCTCTGATGATCTCGCGGCGTACGGCGGGCTCGCCCGCCGCATGCCGTTCGCGTCGACGGTCCTCGCGGTCTCCATCCTCGCGCTCGCCGGCGTGCCGCCGATGGGGAGTTTTGTCGGCAAGACCATGCTGTTCGGTGCCGCAATGGGCGCGGGATTCACTTGGCTCGCGGCCGTTGCGGCGGCGAACACAGCGGTCTCCCTGTTCTACTACGTGCGAGTCCTCGAGGCGATGTACTTCGCTCCCGCCCCTC
>JBKJRV010000452.1:0-9140 GCA_046593115.1 Gemmatimonadaceae bacterium | reverse complement strand
GCTCGAGGGTTCGGGCAGCAACCTGTGGACGCGCTCGGTGGTTGAATCGCTCTGTCGTCAGGGTCAGACCGTCCATCTCTTCTGTCAGGAGAACCATCCGGACCGGTACCCCTTCATCTCGCGCGCCATTCGATATCGCCGTACCCTAACCACCGCTCTGGCTGGCCATTATGACGAAGGGGGACACGGATGCTCCTGATAATGCCGATGCTTCGGATCCTTCCCGGTTTTGCATCGCCCCTCTCGCCCGGCCCTGATTTTTTTGTTACCGCGGAACTGCGTTACTGCAGTACAGCGGTTCCCAAAATTTTCGGCCGCTTGCGCCTGCACCTCGACCCGTGCGCGGAGGGATCCGGAGTATCCGAATCATCCGGAGCATCCGTAACAAATCCTTCGTCCTGGTGGCCAGCCCGAGCGGCTGTTCGTTCAACTCGCATCGGCCACGTATTTGACATCACGTGAACCACGCGGGAATTTTCCCGCCATGACTCATGCACCTCTCCCTCTGCTTCGGCGCGGTTTCGGCGAAACCATGCGTCGCGACGCGTGGTGGGTGCAGCCGGCCATCACCTTCGTCATTCTGCTTTCATTTCTCGTGTACGCCACGTGGGCGGCGTTCCAGAACGCTCACTACAGCTTCGGTCCCTATCTATCGCCCTTCTACTCGCCCCTGCTCTTCGGCGACGGACCGCATAGCTGGTTTGGACCGAAGCCCGGCTGGTGGCCCGGCCTGCTCCCCTTTTCGCCGGCGCTGCTGATCCTTCCCTTTCCCGCTGGCTTCCGCTTCACGTGTTACTACTACCGTGGTGCCTACTACAAGGCGTTCTGGGCCGATCCTCCCGCGTGTTCCGTCGGCGAGCCACGTAAGAGCTACCTGGGCGAAAACAGCTTTCCGCTGATTATCCAGAATATCCACCGCTATTTCCTGTACGCGGCACTGATTTTCCTCAGCATTCTTGCATACGACGTCTTTCTGGCAACACGGTTCGTGAATGCCGCGACCGGTGCGACGGAGTTCGGAATTGGCGTCGGGACGCTCGTCCTGGCGCTGAATGTCTTCCTGCTGTCCATGTACACGCTCGGATGCCATTCGCTGCGCCACCTCGTGGGGGGTGCGCTGGATCGCATCACCGAGTCGCCGGTACGACGCGTCGCGTACGACTGCTCGAGCTGCCTCAATCGCTGGCACATGAAGTGGGCATGGTTGAGCCTCTTCGCCGTTGCGTCAGCGGACGTCTACGTGCGTCTCTGCTCCATGGGGATCATCACCGACTGGCGCCTCATCTGATGGAGGCGTAACGGGTGGCCATTTACGAGCAGCATGAGCACGACGTCCTGGTCATTGGCGCAGGCGGCGCCGGTCTCCGGGCGGCGATCGGCGCTGCCGCCGAAGGAGTCCGCGTAGGACTCGTCTGCAAATCGCTCCTCGGCAAGGCACATACGGTGATGGCCGAAGGTGGCGTGGCGGCAGCGCTGGGGAACGTGGACGATCGCGATAGCTGGCGCGTCCATTTCGCTGACACCATGCGGGGCGGACAGTACCTGAACAACTGGCGCATGGCCGAGCTCCACGCGCGCGAGGCGCCTGAGCGGGTGCGCGAGCTGGAAGCCTGGGGCGCGCTGTTCGATCGCACCGCCGACGGGAAGATACTGCAGCGCAATTTTGGCGGACACCGGTATCCGCGTCTCGCGCACGTCGGCGACCGCACGGGACTCGAGATGATCCGGACGCTCCAGGATCACGGCATCCACCAGGGCATCGATGTGCACATGGAGTGCACCGCGCTCACGCTGCTGAAGGATGGCGATCGGGTGGCCGGCGTCTTTGGATACGACCGAGAGCGTGGACGCTTCCGGCTGTTCAAGGCGAAGGCCGTGATTCTCGCCACCGGCGGCATTGGGCGCGCCTATCGTATCACGAGCAACAGTTGGGAGTACACCGGTGACGGTCACGCGCTCGCGTACGAGGCCGGCGCCGAGCTGATGGACATGGAGTTCGTGCAGTTCCACCCGACGGGCATGGTGTGGCCGCCAAGTGTGCGCGGCATCCTGGTCACCGAAGGTGTGCGCGGCGAAGGTGGCGTGCTCAAGAACCGCGAAGGACGCCGCTTCATGTTCGACGACATTCCGGAGAACTACCGGGGCCAGACGGCGGACAACGAAGAGGAAGGCTGGCGTTACACCCAGGGCGACAAGGACGCGCGCAGGCCACCCGAGCTGCTTACGCGTGACCACGTCGCGCGCTGCATTATGCGTGAGGTGCGCGACGGCCGCGGTTCGCCACATGGCGGAGTCTTTCTCGACATTGCGTGGATCAAGGAGCGCCTGCCGGGCGGTGCGGAGCACATTCGGAAGAAGCTTCCAAGCATGTATCACCAGTTCAAGCAGCTGGCGGATATCGACATCACCACGACCCCGATGGAAGTCGGACCGACGACGCACTACATCATGGGCGGCATCCGGGTGGATGGCGATTCCCAGATGTCCACTGTGCCTGGCCTGTTCGCCGCGGGGGAGTGCGGCGCCGGCCTGCACGGCGCCAACCGGCTGGGAGGCAATTCCCTCTCTGATCTGCTGGTGTTCGGCAAGCGCGCGGGCGAGTACGCGGCGAAGTTCGCTCGGGAGCATGGCGAGGTAAAGGTGCACATCGGGCAGGCGGATGAAGCCGGTGTGCGCGCTCTCGCGCCCTTTGATCGCGGCGCCGCCGGCGAGGGACCGTACCAGATTCAGCACGAGCTGCAGGACATGATGCAGGACCTGGTGGGCATCGTCCGTCGCGAGGATGAAATGCGCAACGCACTCGCCGCGCTCGATGGCCTCGACGAACGTGCGGCGCGCGTTGGCGCCAACGGCAACCGCGAGTATAACCCGGGATGGCACACGGCGCTCGACCTGCCGAACCTCCTCACGGTATCGCGCGCCATTGCGCTTGCCGCGCTCGAGCGTCGCGAGAGTCGCGGCGGTCACTTCCGCGATGACTTTCCCGACAAGAGCACCGAGTTCGGCGGCTTCAACATTGTGCTGAAGAAGGCCGGTGATGGCTCCATGGAAGTGGCACGGCGTCCCCTGCAGCCGCTGCCGCCCGAGCTCAAACAGATCATCGAGGAGATGAAGTGAGCGCGATCCCTCCGAGCGCAACCACAGCGGGCGCGAATACCGCCAACGCTTCCGGGGCGGCGACACTGCTGCCAGAGGAGCCGGAGTCCACCGCGACCTTCCGCATCTGGCGCGGCGATGCGAGCGGAGGAAAGTACGAGAACTACTCCACCACGATCACCGAAGGCATGGTGGTGCTCGACGCGGTGCACCAGATCCAGGCAGAGTCGGCGAATGATCTTGCGGTGCGCTGGAACTGCAAGGCAGGCAAGTGCGGATCGTGCTCGGCGGAGGTCAATGGGAAGCCGAGGCTCATGTGCATGACGCGTCTGAATGAGATCGACACCACTGCCCCGGTGACTATCGAGCCGATGCGGGCATTCCCCTTGATACGCGATCTCGTCGCTGACGTCTCGTGGAATTTCGAGGTGAAGAAGCGCATGAAGAAGTTCAAGCCGCGAGCTCCCGATGCGCCCGACGGTAGTTGGCGCATGTCACAGAAGGACGTGGATCGCGGCCAGGAGTTCCGGAAGTGCATCGAATGCTACCTGTGCCAGGATGTCTGTCACGTCCTTCGCGATCATCACAAGCACGAGTCGTTTATCGGGCCGCGATTCTTCGTGCACGCCGCGTATCTCGAAACCCACCCGCTCGACACCGAGGACCGCCTGCCGGAGCTCAAGGAGGCGCAGGGCATCGGCTTCTGCAACATCACGAGGTGCTGTACCGTGGTGTGTCCGGAGAGCATCCGGATCACGGACAACGCCATCATTCCGCTCAAGGAGCGCGTGATCGACGAGTTCTACGACCCGCTGGCGAAACTGGTGAAGCTCTTTCGGAGACGGTCATGAGTCCTGATCGCGAGCAGTTCGATCTCAAGCCGCTGCGCGCATCGGCCATTCCGGGTGCGTTACAAAAGGCCGAGCGGTATCGCCTTTTGAATGAGCCGTGGCAGGCGGAGAGCATTTGCCAGGACATTCTGGCCGTGGACCCGGACCATCAGCAGGCGCTCATAGCGTTGCTCCTCGCGCTCACCGACCAGTTTGGCCGAGGGTTGGAGGGCCGGGTGCGAGAGTCGCAGGAGATTCTTGCTCGCATCCGCGGTCAGTACGAGAGAGAGTATTATGCCGGCATCATTGCCGAGCGTCAGGGAAATTTCCAGCTGCGGAAACGCGTACCGGGGGCGGGCTACGGTGCGTACCAGCTGTTGCGGGACGCGATGCGCCACTATGAGGCTGCCGAAAAGCTCAGCCCCTCAGGCAACGAATCGGCAGTGCTCCGGTGGAACACCTGCGCCCGGCGGCTGATGCGGAATCCAAGTCTTCAGCCGCGGGACGAGGAAGGGTTCGAGCCCACGATCGGAGAATAGCTCGCCGCAGGCATATGGAGGCAGGCCCGTCGGCGGGGGCGTTCGCAGTCAGAGTTCGTCTCCTGAAGGACCCAGCGGGCGACGTTGCGCGGGTTCCTCCCGCTTATCTTTCAGCATGCGGCTTCAACACTCCGGCACGAAGGAGCGGGAATTCGACGCGCTACTGACCGACGCGCGCGCGCGCACTCGCGCGACGGGGCGCCCGGTGCTCGTGAGCCTTGTCACCGAGGGGCCGGCGATAGACGTGAGTGGCGCGCTGGAGCTGGTCGTGCCGACGACGGCGTTCGACGCCGCGCTCGGTGAGCTGGCGGGGGAAGCGCGGATGTGCTGGGCCCGCCCCGCGGACGGGTTTGCGCTCGCCGGCATTGGCTCGGTGATGACGATCGCGCCGAACGGTCCCGCCCGGTTTGCTACCGTGAACCAGGCGTGGAAAACCCTCCTCGAAGACGCGCTGGTCATTGACCCATCCGGGGCCGCGCCCGGTGCTGGTCCGGTGCTCATGGGCGGCTTTGCGTTCGACGCGGAGGGCGGCCGTGCTGATCACTGGCTCACTTTCGGCAGTGCGAAGCTGATGGTGCCGCGGCTGCAACTCGCTGTCGTCGGGGACACGTCGTGGATTACGACGACGCTACTCGTGGGTCCGGATGGCCAGCCCGATGTCGATCCCGCAGTCCTCGCGCGGCTGCGTACGCGCGCGCTGGACGTCGCCCGCGACTCGTCCCGAGGCGCGACGAACACGCCCCGCGGCGCGATGAACCGGCAGGGTGGCGGTGCTGTCGCCTTTTCCGATGCCATTCCGGCTACCGAGTGGCGTGCCCTGATCACACTGGGCGTGTCGGCGATCCACGAGAAGCAGTTCGAGAAAGTGGTGCTTGCCCGCGCCGTGCGCGCACGCGCCAACCGCGGCGTGGATCTTGGCGCCGTACTTCGGCATTTGATCTCGGCGTATCCGGATTGTCATGTCTTCGGATGCTGGCGCGGCGACGCCGTGTTCGTCGGGGCCAGCCCTGAACTGCTCGTGGGGCTCGCGGGGCGCGATGTCCGCGCCAGCAGCCTGGCGGGGTCGGTGAAGAGGGGCGCGACCGCAGAAGAGGACATCGCGCTCGCCGCTGGATTGCTCGAGAGCGCGAAGGAGCGGGAGGAACATGATGTGGTGCGGCGGTCGCTGTGTGCCGGACTTGCAGAGCTCTGCGATGACGTGGAATCCGGCGGCACCCCCTCCCTGCTCACGCTACCGCAGGTGCACCACCTGCATACCGCGGTGCGCGCACGACTGCGGCCCGAACACACGCTGCTCAATCTGGTCGCTCGGCTGCATCCAACACCAGCAGTGGGAGGCGAGCCCCGTGATGCGGCGCTGACATTCATCACTGCCCACGAGCGACTCGACCGCGGGTGGTATGCGGCGCCCATCGGCTGGGTGGGCCGTGGTCACGGCGAATTCGCGGTCGCGTTGCGCTCCGCCCTCCTCCGCGGTCGCGAAGCATGGCTGTTCGCCGGCTGTGGCATCATGGCCGAATCGACTCCGGATGGTGAATTCGCCGAGTCACTCCTTAAGCTGCGCCCCATGGAGCTGGCCCTGGAGAGCGGCGTTGCGGGCGACACCGCAAGCGAAACCGCACCGGCGCGGCTGCGCGAGGGCTCGCGGTGAGCGCCGGAGCCGATCGCGCGGCGTTCGCCTGTGTCGGGGCCTTCGTTGACGAGCTCGCACGCGCCGGCGTGCGGCACGTCTGCATCGCTCCCGGCTCGCGCTCCACGCCGCTCGCTTTGACCATGGCCCGTCACCCGGATTTTCGCACGTGGGTACATCTTGATGAACGGTCGGCGGCCTTTTTCGCGCTGGGAATGGCACGGGTGCTCGGTACGCCGGTCGCGCTGGTATGCACGTCAGGCACCGCGGCAGCCAACTTTTTCCCCGCGATCGTCGAAGCCCACAATGACTGCGTTCCGCTGCTGGTTCTGACCGCGGACCGCCCGCACGAGATGCGCGACGTTGGCGCCGCGCAGACCATCGACCAGATGCGGCTGTACGGGAACCACGTGAAATGGTTCGTGGACGTCGCGATTCCTGAAGAAACCCCCGAGCTCGTGCGCTATGCGCGCACGCTCGCCGGCCGTGCGACGGCCATGGCGATGGCGATGCCAGCAGGTCCGGTGCATCTCAACTTCCCGTTTCGTGAGCCACTGGTGCCAGTGGCCGGCCACCCTCCAAAGGGGATGTCGGAAGGCGATGCGCTTGCCTGGCATGGCCGTCAGGGCCGAGCGCCGTGGGTTGCGGTCTCCAACGCGGTCCCGGCCCCCACCGATGCAATGGTCCATCGGCTCGCCGCACAATTACGTGATGCGCACCGCCCGTTGCTGATCTGTGGTCCGCAACCTGACCGGTCGCTCGCCGAGCCGCTCGCCGAGCTCGCGCGCAGCTTGTCGGTCCCGTTGCTCGTCGATCCCCTGTCACAGCTCCGCTGGGGAATGCACGATCGCTCCACGCTGATCGACCGTTATGACGCCGCCCTGCGTCACGAGGAGACGGCTCGCGCCCTCAGTCCGGACCTCGTGGTCCGCTTTGGCCGCCCACCAACCTCAAAGCCATTACTCCAGTACCTACAGCGACATGCGACGGCAACGCAGGTCGTGATCGACGCCGCCCGCTGGTCCGACCCTACCCTGCTCGCCTCCGAGATGCTGCATGCCGACGCTCGGCTCCTCTGCGAAGGCGTGCTGGCGTACCGAGCCGCCGCGACGGACGTCGGAGTCGCCGACACGGCATGGCTCGTCGCATGGCGCCAAATGGACAACCGGGCCGGCGACGCACTTTTCAGTTACATGGGGGACCTCCACGAGCTCTTCGAGGGTCGCGTGCTTTCGGAAGTCGCAGCGCTCGTGCCGGCGGATGGCACCCTGTTTGTGAGCAGCAGCATGCCGGTGCGTGATCTGGATGCATTTGCGTCCGGCAGTGCACGGCGCATGCGAGTGCTTGCCAACCGCGGCGCAAACGGCATCGATGGCGTCATCTCCACCGCGCTGGGCGCATCGGCCGCCCTCCGTGAAGCGGATGATCGAGGGCCACTCGTGCTGGTCATTGGCGACCTCGCCTTCTACCACGACATGAATGGGTTGCTTGCCGCGAAACTTCACGGGATCGACGCGACCATCGTGATCGTGAATAATGATGGCGGCGGCATCTTCTCCTTCCTGCCGCAGGCGGCAGACCCCGAGTACTTCGAGCAGTTGTTCGGGACGCCGCACGGGCTGGATATGGCGCCTGCCGCCGCACTCTACGATGCTCGGTACACTCTAGCAGACACGTGGGATGCGCTCAAGCAGAGCGTTGACGCCGGCACGCGCGGTCGTGGACTGCATATCATCGAGGTGCGCACCGACCGTACCCGCAACGTCGCCCTGCACCTCGAGGCGTGGTCGCAGGTGGCGGCCGCGCTGGAGGGCGCCAGCGCCGTCGCGGCAGGGTGACCGACCAGCGACGTACCGAGCGTCTCAACGCTGACGCACTCGATGTGCTCGTGCAGGAAGGACTTCGGCTTCACGTGACACGGGCCGGGACTGGCCCGCCGCTACTGCTTCTTCACGGCTTCACCGGATCATCCGAGACATGGAACGCGCTCCGTGCCACCCTGGGCACCGCGTGGACGACGCTCACGATGGACCTTGCGGGCCACGGCCGATCCGGCGCGCCCAATGATCCCTCATTTTACACACTGGAAGCTCAGACGAACCATGTGTTGCGCGCGCTCGACACCCTCGGCCTGCAGCATGTGTCAGTGCTCGGCTACTCGCTCGGCGGTCGCGTCGCGTTGCGCTTTGCTCTCGAACATCCCGCGCGCGTGACCGCGCTCATTCTCGAGAGCACGTCGCCTGGCATTGCCGATCCCGAAGAGCGCGCTGAACGACAGGCCGCCGACAGTGCGCTCGCGTCATCAATCGAGCAGGAAGGCATAGCAGCGTTCGTGGACCGATGGGAGCGCCTGCCCATGTGGGACAGCCAGGCCGCGCTTTCGCCGGAGACACGGGGGCAGCTCCACGTCCAGCGAATGCGCAACGATCCCCTGGGGCTTGCGAACAGCCTTCGGGGCGCTGGCGCGGGTGCCGATCCGCCGCAGCTCGACCGGCTTGCTCGCCTTCGTGTTCCCACGCTGCTCATCGCCGGCGCGCTGGATGACAAGTTCGTCGCTCTGAGTCAGCTCATGGAGCGCACTATAACAGGGGCACGCCTCACGATAGTTGCGGATGCCGGACATGCAGTGCACCTGGAGCGTCCGGAGACATTCGCACAGCTCGTGGAAAATTTCCTCCTGGCCACACGCGATGCAGAGGTCGTGACTCCATAGGACGAGAGCGGCTTGGGGGGAAATGAACACTACGGAGACGGAGGTTCCACTCGCGGAGAGGTTCGCTGGTGGATCACGCTGCCTTCCTCTGCCGACGCACGCTAACTTTACGCGCGATACGGTTCGTCACACGCCGGCTGCACGACCTTGGGGAGACCGCATGAACGTCGAGTGGGAATCCATAAAGACATACACCGACATCCTGTACGAACGCGCTGCCGGTGAGGGCATCGCGCGCATCACCATCAATCGACCAGAGGTGCGCAACGCCTTCAGGCCGCAGACGGTGACGGAGCTCATGGACGCGTTCAACCATGTGCGGGATGACCTGA
>JBKJRV010000299.1:0-12192 GCA_046593115.1 Gemmatimonadaceae bacterium | reverse complement strand
GCCCCGGCGTCCAAAGGAACCACGAACACGCTGGTCAGCGGAGCTTCCGTCGTCACGGGTTCGGTTGGCAGCACGATCGGCTCGTCTTCCGGGATGCAGGTGTTCACGGGGTTGAGAGCGGATCCGTTCTTCATCGATCTTGAGCAGTTCTTCAAGATCCTTCCCGACCGCCGTCCATCCACCGGCCCGTTCTCGCAGCCGCTCACACCGACCGCGACCGCTTTCCGCTCGCCGGGCGTGGATTTCCTGCGGCCGTTCAACACGCTCGCGATCGCGTTCGAGCTTCCGAAGTCCCAGCTCCAATCCAGCACGGCCGCCGATGCCAAGTTCGGCGTCTGGGGCACCATCAGCCGCTAGCGCAACCCGTTCGATCACCCGCGTCCCGGTCATCGGGGCGCGCAACAGGAGTCCGAATCGATGAAAATCTCCAGAATGACAGCGCGCTTCGCCGCGGCGCTTGCTCTTGCGGTCGTCGCCGGGGCGTGCAACGACGATGACGATCCGATCAGCCCGCCCAACAACAACCCGAATCGCAGCTTCACGCAGATCGAGCGGCTGGGCAATCCGCTTACCAGCGAAGTCTTCTACATGAAGCGCGATCACGGCCTGCACAACACCACCGGCCCGGCCACCGATGACGCGACCGGGAACGACGAGAAGATCAAGGCCTTCGTCGCGTCCTTCGGTCGTAGCGCGACGATCCAGAACACCCTCGCGGCGGTGCTCACGCCCGACATGCTCCTGGTTTTCCCGAACCGCGCTGGCAACACCGCGGGTTGGCTGAGCTGGGCGCTCGCCGCCGGGTACGGCGGACGCAAGCTGCAGGACGACGTCGTGGATGCCGGCCTGAGCGCGGTGTTCGGGACGCTGGTTGATCCTGCCGCCGGGACCGTGGCCGGACTGACGTCCGACAACGTTCCTGCCTCGGTGCGCTCGTTCGGCACCGCATTTCCTTATCTCGAACCGGCGCGCTAAATCAGCCGCCGCATGTCGCCGTCCGGGTCTTCGGACCCGGCCGGCTCGAGTACGACCCGCCGGGGCATTCCGGCGACGCGCATGGTGCTGGCGGGGGCGGTCATCGCCATCGCCAGCATCTTCGCGTGGCGAAGTGCGCACGGTCGTGCCCGGGATGCTGGCGCTCGCGCCAGCGCGCCGGCGACGATGTCCGAGCTGGCGCAGCGCGACATCGAGATCGCCGTCTGGAACACGGCGCTCGCGCAGGACTCGGTGAGCGCTCTCGCGCTCGCGCAGCTCGCGGGGCTGCATCTCCAGCGCGCGCGCGAGGGGGGATCCTTCGAGGACATCGTTCGCGCCGAGTCGCTTTCACGCCGTTCCCTGCTCCTGCGGGAGAATCGCAACGCCCGGACGCGGGTGACTCTCGCCAACGCCCTCATCGCGCAACACCGCTTCCTCGATGCCCGAGCCGTCGCCGAGACGCTCGTGCGGGCCGAGCCCGATGAGCCGCGGTACCGGGCCCTGCTCGGCGAAGTGCTCATGGAGGTGGGTGATTATGACTCGGCCGCCGCGAGCTTCGCCGGTCTGGCGCCCTGGCGCACGCATCTGTCCGTCGCGCCACGACTGGCGCGATGGCACGAGCTCACGGGGAACGTCGCGGCCGCGCGTCGCATCCTGCGCGCCTCGATTGCCGACCTCGACCACCGCCGCGACGTTCCCCGGGAGCAGGTCGCGTGGTTCCGCTTTCGCCTCGCGGAGCTGGAGATGCGTGCCGGGCATCTGCGCGCGGCGGAGACTCTGCTGCGGGAAGGACTCGAGATCGAGCCCGGCGATCACCGCCTCCTGAGCGCGCTCGCCCGCCTGCACTGGATGCTCGGCAATGAGTCCGAGGCCATCGGCACCGCCGAGCGGGCGATTGGCATCATGCCGGATCCGGCAACGCTCGGGCTCTTGAGCGATGCATATCTCGCGCAGGGCGACTCGGCGCGCGGGCTCGAATACCGGGAGACCATGGCACTGATCGCCGCCGCCCAGGGGGGAATGGCGCATCGCGCATGGACGCTCTACCTCCTCGATCGCGGCGGCGACGCGGGGGCGGCGCTCGCCGCCGCTACCGGGGAGCTCGTGACGCGCCGCGATGTGTACGGTCATGATCTGCGGGCGTGGGCGCTGCATCGCGTCGGTCGCGACGCTGAGGCCCGCGAGGAGATGCGAAGCGCGCTTGCGCTCCGCACCCCCGATGCGTCGCTGCACTACCACGCCGGCATGATCGAGCGCGCGCTGGGACACGACCGTGGCGCGCGCATCCATCTCGAGCGCGCGCTTCAGCTCAACGATCGCTTTGATCCGCGGCAGGCCCGGCACACCCGCCAGACGCTCGACTCGATCGCGCGGTCCGGGAAGGCGGGATGAGCGAGCTCTGGACTTTCGCGGGACTCGGATTTCGGCACATCACCGACCCCGGCGGCCTCGATCACGTCCTGTTTCTGCTCGTCCTGGCCGCCGTGTATCGGGTGCGGGAGTGGCGCGTCGCGTTGTGGGTCGTGACCGCTTTCACGGTAGGCCACAGTCTTACGTTGGCGCTCGCGGCGCTGCACGTCGTCGCGTTTCCGATCGCGCTCATCGAGTTCCTGATCCCGGTCACGATCGTCGCCACCGCGCTCGAGAATCTGCTCATGCGGGACCGGAGCGTGGCGTGGCTCCGCCGCCGCTCGCTGCTCGCGGGCGCCTTTGGTCTTATCCATGGCGCCGGTTTCGCGAATTATCTCGACAGCCTTGCGCTCGAGCATCCGCTCGTGCCGCTGCTCGGATTCAATCTCGGGATCGAGGCCGGCCAGATTCTCGTGCTGGTGGCCGCGGTGACGGCGATGACTGGAGTGGATTGGGGCCTGGAGCGGATTCTGCGCTCGTCGCCCGGGCTGTCGCCGCTCCGGCTGCGGACGACCGCGGTATCGGTGGTCGTCGGGGCGGTCGCAACGCAGTGGGCGATCGCCCGGGCAGGATTCTAGGTGTCCGGCTCGAGAACGTGGCGACTAGCCGCCGGGTGCGCGCTGTTCCTCAGCGTACTGGGCGCGCGTCCGCGGCACCCGATGCATCTTTCGCTGACCGAGATCGTCATCGACGCACGGTCGGGAGCAGTGACGGTGACGTCGCGGCTGTTCGCCGATGATCTGGCCGCCGCGGTCGCCCGCGGGCGGCATGGGCCTCTGGTCCCCGGCGATGTCGCCGACAGCCGGTACCTCACCGACAACGTCCGGATGCGGAGCGAGGACGGCGTCATGATGCGGCTGGAATCCTGCGGCGTGACCCGGCGCGCGGACCTCGTCTGGATCTGCGCGCGCTCACGTGTGAGTGGCACCCGCGAAGTCGAACTGACGAATCGACTGTTGTTCGAGATCCACGACGATCAGATCAACATGGTCCAGCTCACCACCGGATCTCGCCGGCAGAGCGCGCTGTTCAGGCGAGGCGCCGAGACGAAGCGGCTGCCGATCAGATAATGCCCTGAAAGGGGGTTGCTGCCCGTGCCGTCGGTTACGACGGAACGCTCCACCTGAACGTCGCGGCTCTCCGCGCTCAGGGTGTCGGCCTGCCTCACCGCCCGCGCGTCGCCGGTGCAGTACCGACACGCCCGCTCGCTACCGGTGCCCGTGTTGTCTCCCGACCGCGATGCGGCCACATTCACCGGATGCACACCATCCGCTCTTCCTCACCGCTCGTCGCGCTCCTCCTGGTGTCGCCCTTCGCGGTCTCCGCGCAGCAGTTCGACGTCATGGAGGCCACCATCCCCGCGGTGCACGCCGCCATGAACGCGCGGCGCCTCACCTGCCGCCAGCTGGTGCAGACGTACATCGACCGCATCGCGGCGTACGACAAGCAGGGACCCGCGCTGAACGCCATCCAGACCCTGAACCCGCGCGCCCTCGCCGAGGCCGACTCGCTCGACGCCGTGCTGCGCGCCAGGGCGCCGCGGGTTTCGCTGGCTCCGCTGCACTGCGTGCCGGTGCTGCTCAAGGATCAGGTGGAGACGAAGGACATGGCCACCACCTACGGCTCGGCGCTCTTCAGGGAATTCGTCCCGAAGCGCGACGCTACCGTGGTGCAGCGTCTCGAAGCTGCGGGAGCGATCATCCTCGCCAAGACGACGATGGGCGAGTTCGCCGCGCGCTACGTGAGCTCGTCGGCCGGGATCATCCGCAACGCGTACAATCCCACGCGAAATCCCAGCGGATCGTCGGGCGGCTCGGGCGTCGGTGTGACGGCGAACTTCGGTTTGGTGGGCATCGGCGAGGACACCGGCGGGTCCATCCGCGGTCCCGCAGCGGTGCTGAGCCTCGTGGGGCTGCGACCCACGCTGCCGCTGGTGAGCCGCTTCGGCATGATGCCCGCGAACCCCACGCAGGATACCATGGGCCCGATGACGCGCACCGTGGCCGACGCGGCGCGCGTGCTCGACGTTATCGCCGGCTACGACCCCAACGATCCCGTCACCGCATACAGTGTTGGAGAAGTACCCCGCACCTACACCGAGGCGCTGAATACGGGCGCACTGCGCGGTGCACGCATCGGCGTACTCCGTGTGAAACGAGACAGCCTCCCTCGCGATACGGCAACCGTGTCCGACACCACGGCCGCCCGGCGCGACTCGATCGCCCGTCGCGATTCCATGTACAGGGTGACCACGGCCGAGATGACGAAGGTGCGGCCCCTCTTCGAGCGTGCGATCGCGGACCTCCGCACCCAGGGCGCAGTGGTCGTTGACTCCATCCGGCTGCCCGAGCTACCTGGCCGCCGCGTGGACAACGATTTCGAGACCGAGGAAGCCACGAACCGCTATCTCGCGGAGCATCCCAATGCGCCCTACAAGACGCTCAGGGAAATCCTGCTCGCCGGGGACGTGACGCCCGGGCGCGCGCGCACGCTCATGAGCTACGTGGGACGCTCGACGAAGGAAGCCGAGTACGGCACGGTGATGCGGTACCGCGACGCGCTGCGCATCGCGGTGCTCAAGATCATGGCCGACCAGAAGCTGGATGCGATCATTTACGCCACATACGATGCGCCGCCGTCGGAAATTCCGGTCGACGTGCTCACCAACGCGCGCGCCGTGGACGGGTACAGCCGCGCCGACAACCGCGGCCTGAGCCCAACGCTGGCGTGGCCGGCGATCACGGTGCCCATGGGGTTCACCAGCGACGCGTTCCCTGCGGGGCTGGAGTTCCTCGGCCGGCCGTTCACCGAGTCGCGGCTGCTCGGCTATGCGTATGCGTACGAGCAGGCGACCAGGCATCGCCGTCCGCCGCCGACCACGCCGCCCTTGCCTCGCTGAAAGCCGAGAGCCCGGAGCCGAGAGCCGAGACCGGGGCAGGTCCGCCTCGTGCGGGCACCGTGGTCAACAAAATGCTTATTGGAGGCCCAACCGTACTCAACGAGCCCGGAGGCTCATGCGACTAGCAGACTTCATTCTGGCCAACCGCGAACCGATCCTTGTCGAATGGGAGGCGTTTGCGAGTACCTGCTCGCCGGCGAGCGGCGAAATGGATATGGAGGCGCTCCGCGATCATGCCAATGGGATGCTCACGGTCATCGCCAAGGATCTGAAGACGCCACAGAGCGATTCCCAGCAATCTGAAAAGTCCAAGGGGAACGAGGCGACTGTCGGCGGCGATGATACCGCTGCTGAAAAGCACGGAGCCGACCGGGCCGAGAGTGGTTTCAGCGTCGAGCAGATGGTGTCGGAATTTCGCGCGTTGCGGGCCAGTGTCATCCGGCTATGGACCAAAGAGCAGGGAAGCCTCGCGGAGAAGGACCTCGAGGATCTGACTCGGTTCAACGAGGCGATCGACCAGTCGCTGGCCGAATCCGTGACGCAGTACACGCAGGAGCTGGATTATTCGAAGGAGGCGTACCTGGCCATCCTCGCACATGATCTGCGGACGCCGCTTGGAGCCGTCAGCGCGTCGGCGAAGTTCATGCTCGACACGAACGAGCTGAAGGAGCCTCACTCGACGCTGACGGCACGGATTGCTTCCAGCAGCGCGCGCATGGGGCATCTGGTCGATGACTTGCTCGACTTCACTCGCAGCCGTCTTGGCGGCGGCATTCCGATCGAACGCACCGCGCTCGATATGGATAAGGTCGTACGCAGCGTCATCGATGATCTCAAGATCATCCATCCGAAGCGGACGCTGCAGGTGGAAGGCCAGGGCGATCTTCGAGGTGAGTGGGACGGCGCACGGCTCGGTCAGGCACTTACCAATCTGATTGGAAACGCCCTTGAGCATGGATCGGACTGGACGATCGTGCGAGTACTGCTCCGGAGCAGCGCGGACGAAGTATCGGTCGCGATTCAGAACCGCGGTGCGGCTATTCCTCCCGAGCAGCTCGAAGGCATTTTCCGGCTGATCAAGCGAAAGGAGGTGCGGGAGATCACGACGATCACCGGAGCGTCAGGAAACCTGGGCCTCGGATTGTTCATCGCCGACCGGATTGTGAATGCGCATGACGGGCGTATCGAGGTGGAGTCGTCGGAGAAGCGGGGCGGGACTACGTTTACGGTGCACCTCCCGAGGCACGGGTAAGGGGAAATGTCATCCTGCAGGGGGAGCGAACTGTCGGGATCTACTGTCATTGTACCATGGCCGGCTATTAGGACCGTAAGGCAGATCCCGGAGAAATTCATGCTGGAAACCAACGAGCTGAAGGAGCCGCACACTACGCTGACATCCCGGACCGTCAGCAGCTCCAGCCGCACGAGTCATGTAGTGTCCGACCTGCTCGACTTCACTCGGAGCAAGCTCGGTGACGGGATCCCGGTGGTGCGCGCCGTCGTGAGCAGCCCGTGGCGGTCCAAGGGCGACACGACCGCAGGCGAGCCCATCGGGAAAGTCGGACTCGGGCTCTACATACCGGACCGCATCGCGAACGCGCATGGTGGACGCATCGACGTGGAGTCCTCCGAAGCGCGCGGCGGAACGACGTTCACCGTTCACCTTCCCCGACAGGACGCCCGTGCGACTGGCTGACTTCATCCTCGCCAATCGCGAGCCCATCCTGGTGGAGTGGGAGGCGTTCGCACGGACGCTCGGTAAGGCCAGTATCGGGATGGACATTGCCGCGCTCCGCGACCACGCCAGCGAAATGCTGACGGCCATCGCCGAGGACCTCGCCACGCCTCAGGGCGGGCGGGAACAGGCCGAGAAATCAAAGGGTCAGGCACCGGACGAGACGGGCGGATCGATCACGGCCGCCCAGGAACACGGGGCCGAGCGGGCAGAAAGCGGATTCTCCGTCGAAGAGATAGTGTCGGAGTATCGCGCGCTGCGCGCCAGCGTCATCCGGCTGTGGACGAAGGAGCAGGATGCCCTTGCCGAGAGTGACCTGGAAGACCTCACCCGCTTCAATGAAGCCATCGACCAGTCACTGGCGGAGTCGGTGACCCGCTATGCCAGCGACCTGAATGCATCAAAGGACATGTTTCTCGCGATCCTGGGACACGACCTCCGAACGCCGCTCGGCGCGATCGTAATGTCGTCGCAATTCATGCTCGAGACGCAGGATCTGAAGGAGCCCATCCTGTCGATGACGTCTCGCATCGCTAGCAGCTCCACCCGCATGAACCGCATGATCGGCGATCTGCTGGACTTCACACGCAGCCGACTCGGCAGCGGAATTCCGATCGTCCGTGCAGACGACAACATGGAGCGCGTTGCGCGGGACGTCGTGGACGAGATCGTCTCGGCCCATCCGGAACGCGCGATCGAGATCGTATCGAACGGCCCTCAGCAGGGTCATTGGGACTGCCCGCGGATCAGCCAGGCGCTGTCGAATCTGATCGGCAATGCGCTGGAGCACGGCTCTGCCGGGACGCCGGTGAAGGTGACCCTGGGCGGGGATGACGAATCCGTTTTCGTCGCGATTCACAATAGAGGCGCGACGATTCCCGCTGGTCACCTGAACGGACTCTTCGACCCAATGAAGCGTCAGGAGGCGAAAAAGGGTGGCGGCAGCGGACCGACGGCCAACCTCGGTCTGGGACTCTACATCGCGGATCGTATTGTTGTGGCGCACCAGGGATGGATCGGGGTGACGTCGACGGATACCGATGGGACGACGTTCACGGTGCATCTCCCGAGGAAGGAAAAGGAGCTGCCGGAGATGGAGGAGCGAGGCAGACGGGACGCAGGGAAGAGGGAGTAGCTGTGCAACCGCGGCTGTCTGTCCTTAGGCAACGAGTGCCAGCGAATACTGATCGGTGCGTCCGTCGAGCTCTCGCTCCCCCGATGCCTGCTCGGGGCTCATGTAGTCCGGCGTGCCGATGGACATGCCGGTGCCTGTGAGGCCCCGATGAGTTGAAGAACCAGTGCGGGCGATACCGAAGTCCATGACGATGGCGCGCTGGTCCGCGCCCTCGAGCATGATGTTGTCGGGCTTCACATCGCGGTGGATGACGCCGGCGCGGTGCTACTGCACGCGCACCGGAACCGTCGTCTTTTGCTTCTCGAATCCGAACACGAGCTTCAGGTTGCCGGGCGCACGCGGCGTGAACTCGAAGTCGTAGATCTCTCCGGGATCGAAGCGCAGCTTCGCCGGCCGCATCGTCCGCTGGTTAGCGCGCGTATCGGCACCGTCCTTTGCGACGAGCCGCCACTCCACTGGAGTGTCGCCATCCAGCAACTCGACTTCTTCGGGAACGTCGGCGGTGATGGCAATCAGGCGGAAGCGGTATGTTTTCCCGGCGCGGAGATTTATGGAATCGGGTTTGGCCTGGCCATTCAGGAAATGCGGCGGAAAAGGACCGGAAATGACATTTCGTGTGGGACCACCTTCACTGAAAATGAAAATGCGATCGGCGTCGCTGTCGAAGCGCTGCCCGGGTTCGAGGACGATGATCGGCCCATAGAGTCCTGACGCGATCTGGTCCATCTCGTTGAAATGCGAGTGATACATGAACGTTCCCGCGCGCGGCGGGGTAAAGCGAACCGTGAGCGAATCGCCGACGGCGATCGACGGCAGGATCTTTCCGCGGAGCCAGCGTCGCTGGCCGCTCCATCCAGGGACGCCATCGGGGTAGCTCTCCAGCTCGATCCCGTGCCAGTGAACGGCCGCCGGCTCGTGGGACGTGTTGACGACCGTGATCGCGACCGGTTCATCGCGCTCCAACACCAGCGTCGGCCCCGGCACGGTCAACGAGTCGCTCGCTCGGCCACTGTCACCACGCGCGTACCCGAATCCTGGATGCGCGCCATAGACGCCCGGTTTCGACTGAACGAGCAGACGCATTGGACGCGGCGTCCGTGTCGACCGGACGGCGGCTCCGTGTGGCTTGACGTGAATGCCAAGTACGAGGCCGGCCATCTGATGCTGACCGGAGCCGTCATGCGCCTTGTGCTTGCGGGAGACGACGCGGACTCCGCGATCGGTGTCGAGCGACGTTAGATGCGAGATGTGGCCAGCGAAATGACAGTGAAAGATCCAGTTGCCGGGACGCTGCGGCATCCAGGACATCGCCATCGTCTTGCCCGGATCGACGATCTCCGTCACGGCCAGCCTGCGCTCATCTGCGGTGTAGGCGGTGTCGCGCGTGCCGTCTCCCTTTGCGTCGACCGCGAAGTAGACGCCGTGCAGGTGCATGGGATGATCGACGCCCGTCAGGTTGAGAACCCTCCAGTGCGCGGAATCGCCCTGCGTCACCGCGAGGCGCTCGGTGTGCGGCCACGAGAGGCCGTTGATCGACATCGTCCCGTGCCCCAGGCCGCTTACACTCGTGGAATCGAGCGTGAACCACCAGGAAATGACGAAGATCCGATCCGGTGGCGGAAGCGCCGAGCCCGACGGATCGACGATGATGGCGCCGTTGAGCTGTGAATCATCCTTGATACGGGCGGCCACCGGTCCGGGGCCGGTCTTGCCGGCGTAGAAGTAGGTGCCCGGCGTCGTCGCGACAAAGCGGACATCCCTGACCTGACCGGGCTCAATGATCACGCTGTCGGTCAGGCCGCGACGCTCTCCGAAACCGTACACGGTCAGCGGCTTTGCGAGTGAATTGCGCAGGGTGGCGCGAACCTCGATGCCGGCGCGCACACGGATGAGTGGACCGGGATTCTGGAGTGCCTTGCCTTCCTCAGCCCACGCGGCTGCGGCGAGTCCTCGGCTCTTGCGACCCGCCGGATACCACGTACCCTCGCGCGCTTCGAGCCTGATGGTCAGGACGCCATCACGCAGCGTTCCGGCAGCCTTGCGATTGTCGTTGGTGCGGACGGCAGGTCGAGGGGCTTTCCCTTCCACGGTGCGCAGCCCGACGGGGGAACTGGTGTGAGCGAGAGCCGAGACTCGGCCGAAGGCGCTCAGGGAAATCAGGGTGCCGATGACAGCGGCACCTCTCAAGATATGCGGCATCGCATGCTCCGAGTGGATCGTGGCCCCCATTGTTTGGCTCGCAGGGGTGCGCCATGCTAAGTGAACCCGCCGGTAAGTCAATGACGAGTTCGCTATCGGTCTGGGAGCACGACAGTCATCCCATTAGTGCGTCGCCTAGCCCGCTGTCATCCCGCTAGTGCGTCGTTCAGCCCACTGTCATGCCACGTGAGCGTCGTTCAGCCCACTGTCATCCCGCGTGAGCGAAACGAGCGTCGGAATTTACTCGACCGTCATTATGGCCTTGGGTGCGCGATGACGGTTATGGGTAGGGACAGTAGCGGCCCGCAGGCGGGCACCCGCGACATGGCGCCGCACTGCGGGCGCTGATGCGGGATGACAGGGGGGAAAGGCGCCGCACAGCGGCGCGGATGCGGGATGACAGGGGAGCAGGACGGCGCACAGCGGCACTGATGCGGGATAACAAGCGAGCGGAGCTCGCTCCCCCGTTGCGGTGATTGACCGTCACGCCCATGTTCGGGCATGCACAAGGGAGCCTGATGAGCACCCGTGACGCGGACGGCATGAGCGTCTCGTCGCACTCAACGCCGTCGCGAAGCACCGGCCTTCCCGACACGCCCGAGCGCATCGGGCCCTACCGACTGCTGGAACAGCTCGGCGCCGGCGGAATGGGTGAGGTCTACCTCGCCGACCAGACCGAGCCCGTGCGCCGGCGCGTCGCGCTCAAGGTCATCAAGCTCGGCATGGACACGCGCGAAATCAGTGCACGATTCGAGGCTGAGCGTCAGGCGCTGGCGGTGATGGACCACCCGTGCATTGCGAAGGTGCTCGACGCCGGCGCCACTGTAACCGGCCGCCTCTACTTCGTCATGGAGCTCGTGCGCGGGGTGCCGATCACCGAATACTGCGACACCCACAAGCTCAGCGTGCGCGAGCGCGTGGAGCTGTTCGCCCTCGTATGCCAGGGCGTGCAGCACGCGCATCAGAAGGGCGTCATCCATCGCGACCTCAAGCCGTCGAACGTGCTTGTGGGAGTGCAGGACGACCACCTGGTGCCGAAGATCATCGACTTCGGCATCGCCAAGGCCGTGGGCACGAGCCTCACCGAGCGTACGCTGCACACCGCGTTCGGGCAGCTCCTCGGCACCCCCGAGTACATGAGCCCCGAGCAGGCCGAGGCATCGGGGCTCGACGTGGACACGCGGACGGATATCTACTCACTCGGCGTGATGCTCTACGAGCTGCTCGTCGGCGCACTGCCGTTCGACTCCACCGCGCTCGGCCGCGCCGACTTTGCGGCGCAGTACATACTTCGTGAGCAGGAGCCGCCATCGCCCAGCCAGCGATTCCACAGCCTTGGTGCTGGTGGGCAGGAGATCGCGCGTCGGCGCGGCGAAGATACCGGCAGTCTCGTCAAGCAGCTGACCGGGGACCTCGGCTGGGTAGTGATGAAGGCGATGGAGAAGGATCGCACGCGTCGTTACGAGACCGCGAATGGTCTGGCGCTCGACCTTCAGCGCTATCTGCATCACGAGCCGGTGCTGGCTCGTGCACCCAGTCGAACGTATCTGCTGCGGAAGTTCGTGCGCCGGCATCGCGCGGGCGTGGCCCTCGGCGCTGCCGTCGCCGTGCTGCTCGTGGGGTTCGCGACCAGCCTCGCCGTCCAGGCCCGCAGCCTGGAGCAGGCCCGCGGAATTGCCACTGCGCGTCAGGCACAGGCCGAAGACCTCATTGGCTTCATGGTGGGCGACCTGAGCAAGAAGCTCGTTCCCATCGGACGACTCGACCTGCTCGACGAAGTCGGTAAGCGCGCGCAGAGCTATTTCGCGGCGGTTCCCGAGAGTGAGCTGAGCGACGAAG
>JBKJRV010000232.1:0-3073 GCA_046593115.1 Gemmatimonadaceae bacterium | reverse complement strand
TGCCGGGTGCAGACGACGACATGCTGCGCGAAGTGGCACGCGATCCAGCGCTGTTTGCGGAGCTCCAGCGCACCGGTCCGTATGCACTGCTCGCGGTACCACTCAGCGCTCGTCGCGGCGCGCTGGGCATTCTCCAGTTCCTGAGCGCGGATGCGGCTCGCCTGTCCACGCCTGAAGCGCTGCTGCTCGTGGAGGATCTGGCGCGCCGGGCGGCGCTCGCGGTGGATAATGCGCTGCTCTACGGCGAGGCGCAGCGGGCAACGCGAGCTCGAGATGACGTCCTGGCGATCGTGTCGCATGACCTGCGGAATCCGCTCAACACCATCCACATGAGTACCACCTTCCTGCTCGACGTGCTGGAAACCCCCGGAGGCGTCGCACCGATCATCCCGCAGCTCAAACTCATCCGGCGTGCGACGGGGCGCGCCAACGCGCTGATTCAGGATCTGCTGGACGTATCACGGATCGAGTCGGGCACGCTTGCGGTGGATGCGTCGCTTACGAGCGCCTCGGGGCTGCTGGACGAGGCGGTGCTCGAGTTGGAACCGCTGGTGACGTCGAAAGGGCTTCGCTTCGAGCAACAATGGAAAGGGGACGACGTCAATGTGCCGGCGGATCGCGGCCGCATTGCGCAGGTGTTCTCGAATCTCGTTGGCAACGCCATGAAGTTTACCGAGACGTCTGGCCTGGTCCGCGTGACGGGAAGGCGCAACGGTCCGATGGTCGAGTTCGTGGTGTCCGATTCGGGTGCGGGCATTGCGCCGGACGACGTGCCGCGCCTGTTCGATCGTTTCTGGAAAGCCTCCAAGGCGTCACGCGCCGGCGCCGGGCTTGGCCTCTTCATCGTGAAGGGCATCGTCGAGAGTCACGGCGGCACTGTCAGCGTGGAGAGCGTCCTGGGTGAGGGAACGAGCTTTCGCTTTACTCTTCCTGACACCGCAAGGCCAGCAGGTTCCTGACCCGGATACAGAGCTCTGCGCGATCCACCGGCTTTGTCAGGAACTCCTCGGCACCTGCGCGAAGGCCGTGCACCCGGGAATTCTTGTCGTCCAGCGCTGTGAGCATGATGATGGGAATGTGCTTTGTGGCCGGATTGCCCTTGATCCGTGCTGCCGCGTGGTATCCGTCCATGCCCGGCATCATGACGTCAAGGAGAATGAGGTCGGGCGGTTGCTCCAACACGGCGGCGAGGGCGGTCTCACCACTGGGCGCGGTCTGAATGACATACCCTTCGGGGGCGAGCATGATTTCCAGCAACGCGCGATTCTTCGGCTCATCGTCAACGATCAGCACGCGGGCGGGCTTTCTGGTGGTGTCGTTCACGGGATCATGCTCCGGTCGGTTGCAGACTACAGTGGCGACTTCGCCAGCTGCGCCGAGATAGTGGTTAGAAAATCACGGTATGACAGCGGCTTCGCAATATAGCCATCACACCCGGCAGCCCGGATGCGTTCCTCATCCCCTTTCATCGCGAGGGCGGTGAGCGCGATCACGGGAATGCGTGCCGTTGCCACCCCCGCTTTCAACAGCGCCGTGGCCTGAAGTCCGTCCATGCCGGGCAGCTGGATATCCATCAGGACGAGGTCCGGCTTCTGGGCGCGCGCCAGCGTCAGCCCCGTTTCGGCATCCGTCGCGGACAGCACCGTATGCCCCGCAGACTCCAGGAGAAATTTCGCAAGCGTCATATTCGCAACGTTGTCCTCGACGACCAGAACTCGTGCCATATCAGGCGATCACCGGGTAATTTCCACGATTCCGCCGTCGTCCTCCACTTCCGAATGCGTAGCGGATAGATCGCCCGAAGCGGGCAGAAGCCCGAGCGACTTGAGCGAGTCGGACAACTCCCGCCGGGATATGGGCTTCTGCATGACTGCCGCGGCACCCAGACCGAAGAACTTGGCGGGATCCGCCACGATGGAGATGACGATGACCGGGATCTGGCTCAGCGCCGGGTTCTCTTTGATGCGACTGAGGAACTCCGCGCCGTCCATGTGGGGCAGCATGATGTCCAGCGTAATCACCGAGAGCGGTTGCTGCACCGCCATGGCCAGCGCCGACTCGGCGGACGCGGCGTGGAGGACGGTGAATCCGGCAGCCTCCAGCTGCACTCGGATCAAGTCTGCGGACTTGAGGTCGTCTTCGACCATCATCGCCGTGCGGACACCCTCGAACACCTGGACCGAGGCAGGTGTTGGCGCTCTGCTTGTTGCGGGGGCCGCCTCTTCCAGGGGCCTGAAGGGCAGCCACACCGTAAAGGACGACCCGTCCCCGACTGAGCTCTCAACGGCTACCGCCCCACAGTGCAGTTCCACGAGCAGCTTTACCATGGCCAGTCCGAGACCGGTGCCTTCAAACTTGCGCGCCAGGCCGCTGTCGACCTGACTGAACGGCTTGAACAGCCGCTCCAGACCCTCCTGCGAAATACCAATGCCCGTGTCCGTGACACTGATCCTGAGAAAATCCTCGAATTTGCTGTCCGCGAGCGGAAAAGTGCGACCCGGTCGCGAGGATGACAGGGCACCGACTTCCGCTCGCGGGACGCGGCTGGCGTTCAGCGTGACCTCGCCGCCTTCCACCGCGAACTTCACGGCATTGGACAGGAGGTTGTAGACAATCTGCTTCACCTTCCGGGCGTCGGCCTGAATGACGTCGAGCGCGTCTGCGCCTTCCAGCCGCACGCTGATGCTCCGCGCCGCCGCTTTCTCCCGGATGATCGAGAGGCTGTTCAGGAACAGGGGTGCGATCTGCACCGGCTCCAGATCGAGAGTCATCTTGCCCGCTTCCACTTTCGACAAATCGAGAATGTCGTTGATCAGCGAGAGCAAGTGCTTGCCGCTGCTGAAAATGTCGCTGATGAACCCGCGCTGCTGATCCGTGAGGTTCCCCAGCATGCCATCTCTCAGCACTTCGGAGAAGCCGATGATGGCATTCAATGGCGTTCTGAGCTCGTGCGACATGTTCGCGAGGAACTCGGATTTCATGCGGCTGGCGTCTTCCAGCTCCGCGTTCTTCTGCTGCAGCGCGTGCTCGAACCGCTTCAGCTCCGTGACATCGCGGGCAGCGGCGAACACAC
>JBKJRV010000214.1:0-4330 GCA_046593115.1 Gemmatimonadaceae bacterium | reverse complement strand
GCCAATGCAATCGAGTCGGCCCGCACCGTGGAAACCGAGTACGATAGCTCGAGCGGTGCGGTACTGGCCACCAATCAGAAGCGCGGTGAGTTCGCATCGCGGACCGCGTTCGCCGCGGTCGCCGCGCCGGCCGCCGCGACCGTCACACAAACCGGGGACGCGACCGCCTTTCTTGGCCGGCTCGGGAATCTCGATGAGCCCGCGGCGGTCGTCTCGGGAGCACCACTCGACAACCGGTTCGGCAGCGGACTGGATCCGTGCGCTGCTTTTCGTGTGGTACTGACACTCGAAGCGGGTGCGACGGCAGAGTACACCTTCCTTCTCGGCGAAACCGCAACTGCAGCGGAAGCTCGTGAACTGATCGCGCGCTATCGGACGGATGGTGCCGTGGACCGTGCGCTTAAAGAAGTGCGCGACTTCTGGCAGACGCTTCGCGGTGGCGTGCGAGTCGAGACGCCATCGCCGGCCATCGACATGATGGTGAACCACTGGTTGCCCTATCAGAACCTGTGCTGCCGGATCTGGGGACGTTCCGCGTTCTACCAGTCGGGGGGCGCCTTTGGATTCCGCGATCAGCTGCAGGATTCCGCGGCCATGGTGTATCTCGCACCGGAGCTCACGCGCGCGCAGATCGTGCTCAACGCGTCGCATCAGTTCGTGGAAGGCGATGTGCTGCACTGGTGGCACCCGCCGCTCAGCAAGGGCATGCGCACCCGCTTCAGCGACGATCTGCTCTGGCTTCCGTACATCACGAATTTCTACCTCGGTGTCACCGGTGACGCCTCCGTGCTGGACGAGAGCACGCGCTTCCTGCGGGGCCCGCAACTCGACCCCGGTGAAGACGAGAGATTCATTCTTCCCGAAGACTCCGGCGAAAGCGGTACCGTCTACGAGCACTGCGCGCGCGCCCTCGATCGTTCTCTGACCCGCGGCGTGCACGGTCTCCCGCTGATGGGCGTTGGCGACTGGAACGATGGCATGAATCGGGTGGGTCGCGAGGGACGTGGAGAAAGCGTGTGGCTGGGATTCTTCCTCGCCGACATTCTGCACGGCTTTATCCCCCTGTGCGACGCCAGGCACGACACGAAGCGGGCCGCGCGCTATCGTGCGTACCGGACCGCGCTCGTCACCGCGCTCAACGCGCCGGACGCCGGGTGGGACGGCGACTGGTATCGCCGCGCCTACTATGACGACGGCACGCCACTCGGCTCACACACGAGTGATGAGTGTCGCATCGATGCCATTGCGCAGGCATGGTCGGTTATTTCCGGCGTGGCGCCGCCGGACCGCGCCGAGCGCGCGCTCGATGCGATGGAGAAGCACCTGGTGTCAGAGTCCGAAGGACTCATCCGGCTGCTCACGCCCGCCTTCGACCGCACGCCACACGATCCCGGCTACATCAAGGGGTATCTGCCCGGTGTCCGGGAGAATGGCGGGCAGTACACTCACGGCGCTCTCTGGGCGGTCCGGGCCCTGGCCGAGTTTGGCCGGCACGAACGTGCCGCCACTCTGCTGACCATGCTGAGCCCCGTGAGCCACGGCGACAACGCGGAACGGATCGCCGTCTATCGCGCCGAGCCGTACGTCATCGCTGCCGATGTGTATGGCGTCGCACCGCACGTCGGTCGCGCCGGGTGGACGTGGTACACCGGGTCCGCGGGGTGGATGTACCGGGTGGCCATCGAGTCGGTCATCGGGTTCAGCATCGACGGTGGCCGCGAGCTGGTCCTCCGACCATGTATCCCCGACGACTGGCCCGGCTTCTCCATTCGCTATCGCGTTCCGGGCAGTGGCACCACGTACGACATCCGTGTCGAGCGTGCAGCGCCGGGTGCGAATACCAGCGTTCGCGTCGAAGACGCGGCCGCGAACGGTGCGAGCAACGGGATCCGCGCCCTGGACGCGTCAGCCAGTAGTGCGCGTCCGCGAATCGAGAACCGCGCGGTGCGCATTCCCATTTCTGGCGACGGCGGGACACATGGCATCGTCGTCAGCCTTGGACGCGACCTGTCGCGCGAGTACCGGGAGCGCGCTGATGTCTGATCGCCGCGCCTGGTCAGCCCGCATCGAGCGCGCCGCCATTGGTACGGACCACCTCGGCGTAGAATCGCGCGCTGCGCTTCGGCGTCCGCTGCTGCGTAGCGAAGTCCACGTGGACAATGCCGAATCGTTTCGAGTAGCCGAAGCTCCACTCATAGTTGTCCAGCAGCGACCACGCGAAATACCCGCGCAGGGGAACGCCCGCGGCGATGGCGCGATGCACTGCTCGCAGATGCTCGCGGAAATACGAAACGCGCGGCGTATCCTCCAGCATCGCACCCGCGACGCTCGGCGGGTCGGCGAAGGCCGCTCCATTTTCAGTCACGTAGAGCGGGATGTCGCCGTACCGCTCGCGCACCCAGATCAGCACATCGCTGAGGCCCGCGGGATACACCTCCCACTCCATCTCGGTATAGACGTGCTGCGGCTGACGAACCTTCGCCGCGCCGAGCAGCCAGTCCCCGGGATCGGCGCGCGTAACGCCGCGCGAGTAATAATTCACGCCAACGAAATCGAGCGGCTGCTGGATGAGGCGCATGTCGTCGGGGCCGGGCGTGATCCATCCCTTTCCGAAAATCGTCGTGAGCTCTTCGGGATAACTGCCGAGCAGGGCCGGATCGAGATACTGCCTGTTCATGTAGGCATCGGCCCGCGCTGTCGCGGCGCGGTCGTCGACGCTCTCGCTCGCGGCGTACTTGGGCTCCAGATTCACGACCAGTCCGGCAGCGGCACGCGACTCGGCGCGAATGGCCTGGATGCCCGCGCCATGGGCGCGCAACAGGTTGTGAGTGACGCGGGCCGCTTCGAACACGTTGCGATGTCCCGGTGCGAGACCGCCGAACATGTATCCTCCATCCATGACGACCCAGGGCTCGTTCAGCGTGACCCACATCGGCACCCGGTCGCCAAGTGTGCGCACCACGGTTCGCGTGTACTCGGCGAACCACATCGCAATGTCGGGATTCAGCCATCCGCCACGGTCATCGAGCGCTTCCGGCAGATCCCAGTGATAGAGCGTCACCAGGGGCGTGATGCCGCGTTCCAGCAGCGCATCCACCAGTCGCTCGTAGAATGCCAGCCCGCGAGTATTCACGGTTCCGGTTCCATCCGGCAGTACCCGGCCCCAGGCGATGCTGAAACGATACCCCTTCATGCCCAGCGCTCCGAGCAGGGCGATGTCGTCCTTCCACCGATGGTAGTGATCGCAGGCGACGTCGCCGGTGTCGCCGCCGTCCGTCATGCCCGGCGTGTGACTGAATCGATGCCAGATACTCCGCCCCGCGCCGTCGGCCGTCGGCGACCCTTCAATCTGGTACGCCGACGTCGCCGCACCCCACAGGAACCCATTGGGAAACTCGTAATGCGATTCACTCATGCCGGTAGAGGATACACCACCGCCAGCGACGCGCTACCCGGACGCGGAGGCGCGCCATGGCCGGCGTAAGACTGCAGGATGTCCGCAAGGTGTATCCCGGCGGCGACGTCGCCGTTCACGAAGCCACGTTCGAAGTGCACAATGGCGAATTCCTCGTGCTCGTCGGTCCGTCGGGATGTGGGAAAAGCACGACACTGCGGATGATCGCCGGCCTCGAGGCCATCTCGAGCGGTAAGCTGTTCATTGGCGACCGTCTTGTGAATGATGTCCCCCCGAGCGAACGCGACATCGCGATGGTCTTTCAGAGCTATGCTCTCTACCCCCACATGTCGGTGCGTGAGAACCTCGCGTTCGCCCTGAAAATGCGCCGGATGGATGCTGCCGAGATCGCGCGACGCGTCCAGGACGCGGCCACGCTGCTCGGACTCGACGCCGTCCTCGACAAACGTCCGCGTTCGCTTTCGGGAGGCCAGCGGCAGCGTGTCGCGATTGGACGGGCCATCGTCCGCCAGCCGCAGGTGTTTCTCTTTGACGAACCGCTCTCGAACCTCGACGCCAAAATGCGCGTGCAGATGCGCCGCGAGATCGCTGCGCTTCAGCACCGCCTCGGCGTGACAACCGTCTATGTCACGCACGATCAGGTCGAGGCGATGACGATGGGCGATCGCATCGTCGTCATGAACCAGGGGCGCATTCAGCAGGTCGATACTCCACTGGGCTTGTACGAGCGACCAGCGACCCTGTTCGTGGCGGGGTTCATCGGCAGTCCTGCCATGAATCTTCTCGAGGGCCGGATGGTCCGCGAGAGCGGTCTTGTTTTTGAGGCGCGGGATCGCGCGTTTTCGCTTCCCGTGCCCGCTGCCGCTGCCGGAGGTCTCGCCGCATTCGTTGATCGCCCGGTGCTCGTCGGCATCC
>JBKJRV010000201.1:0-2850 GCA_046593115.1 Gemmatimonadaceae bacterium | reverse complement strand
GGAGTGACGCACGAATCACCGGCATCAGCGGGAGCAGTACGCTGCTGATGATGTTGGCTAACACCAGATCGACGGGAGCGACGAGTGGCAAGAGGACGGTGGCATCACCAGGCAGTAGCGTGACCACATCTTCTACATCGTTCAGCGCAATGTTGTCCGCCGCGTTCTGATTCGAGTCCTCATCCATCTCGATGGCGATCGCGCGCGACGCGCCCAGTTTGGCGGCGGCGATCGACAGGATCCCGCTCCCCGATCCGAGGTCAGCGACGACGTCGCCCGCACGCAGCACGCGCTGCATGAGCCGGATCACCGATCGCGTCGTCGGATGCTCGCCGGTGCCGAACCCCGTGCCGGGCTCAATGATCACCGTGGTCGCGGAAGGCAAGTCGTCGGCAAGCCACGGCGGCGCCACCGTCAGCGCGCCCAGCGCATGCGCGTGCAGACCGTGCTTCCAGGCTTCGCTCCAGTCCACGTCAGGCGATATCCCGATCTCGATTCGCGCGTCCGTCGAAGCGGATTGCACCGCGGCCAGAATCTGCGACTCGTCGCTCCCCGGAGGAAAATGCGTGATGAGAATTCCCTTCTCCTCCTGCACGCCGCCGGCCCCCATGGCGAAGAGGACCTCGGATATCCGCGAATGATGTTCCGGCGCGGCCTCTATCCGAACCGCCACCCACTGCCGATCGGTCCGACCGGCCTCACGCCCCAAGCGCTTCCTTCATCTTGGCCCAGAAGCCCTTGTTCCGGTTCGCCGGCACGGCCTGCTGCACGGATGCGAGGCGCTGAATGATTTCCTCTTCTACCCCACTCAGCGAATCGGGCGTCCAGAGCTGCACGCGCGCATGTAGATCACCCACGCCGCCGGCGTTCACCCTGGGCAGACCTCGTCCGCGCAGGTGAAACAACTGGCCGCTCTGCGTGCCGGGCGGAACTCGCAGCGTCACGGTGCCACCCACCATCGGCACCTCGATGTTCGAGCCCAGCACGAGTTGCGGGTAGGACACGAGCACTTCAGTGTAGAGATCCTCCCCGTCGCGCTCGAAGCGCGGATCTTCCTCCACCTCGAACGCCACCAGAATGTCGCCACGCGGGCCACCCCGCGGACCAACGTTGCCGACGCCGCGCATCGTCATGTATTGACCGGTCGCAACGCCGGCCGGAATCTGCACCTTCAGCGGTCGCTCGCCCCGCACCCGCCCCTCGCCACGGCACTTGCGACAGGGCGACGCGATGACGCTGCCCTCGCCGGAACAGGTGGGACACGGTGCCACGCTGACAAACTGGCCGAACACCGATCGTGTCGCACGACGCACCTCGCCACTCCCCGCGCATGTCGCACAGCGCTGCGCGCTCGTGCCGGCCTCCGCGCCACTGCCCTGACACCCTTCGCAGAGCTCCAGGAGCTTGAGCGTCATCGATCGCTCGATGGGAGCGGCAACGTCAACGAGCGTCAGCTGCACCGTGATGCGGACGTCGGATCCACTGCGACCTTGCGCACCGCCCCGCTGCTCAAACAGGTCCCCGAGTGCCCCGCCAAATCCCCCGAAGTCACGCATGAAGATGCCCAGCGCTTCACTGAGATCCACATGGTGCACGCCGCCCCCACCCGATCCGCGCAGGCCGGCTTCTCCGTACCGATCGTAGGCGGCACGCTTCTGCGGATCGCGGAGGACGTCATACGCCTCGGTGATCTGCTTGAACTGCTCCTCCGCTTCCCTGGAGCCGTTATTCTTGTCGGGGTGAAACTTCATCGCGAGCTTGCGATACGACTGCTTGATCTCGTCGTCGCTCGCGGTGCGGACGACATTCAGTACGGTGTAATAATCAGCCATGGCTATTCGAGCAGGTCGCTGACGAGCTGTGACGTGTGGCTCACCAGCGAGATGACTTTGTCGTAGGGCATGCGGGTGGGACCAATGACGCCGATCACTCCCGTCAGCGGACCCGCGCGGTACTCGGAGGTGACGACCGTGAACTTTCCGAGACGCGGGTCGCGATGCT
Organism: Gemmatimonadaceae bacterium; assembly: GCA_046593115.1. Lineage (GTDB taxonomy): Bacteria > Gemmatimonadota > Gemmatimonadetes > Gemmatimonadales > Gemmatimonadaceae > JBKJRV01. Next base: position 849 of record JBKJRV010000201.1, on the reverse strand, counting down.
CGTTTCCGATGGTGATGGTGATACCAGGTGCGTTCCCGCGATGTCGTAACATATCGCCGATGCGCTCCCGCGTCTCGGTCAGCGCGATGAGCTCGCGCATGCTCTCCCCGGTCGCGAACTCCGGCTGCTCGGCAAGCAGCGAGGGCTGCCCGATAAGCACCGCATTTTCGCCGCCCGCCAGGGGGACGTCGAACAGTTGCTCCCCTTCCTGCACGAAGATGTTGAGCAGGTCCTGCGTATCGCCGGGCGGTGAGACGTCCCGCAGGCGGGCACCGAGCGACGTCCTGATCTCGCTGAGCGACAGACCCGCCAGCCGCTCGTTCAGCACCTGCGTCACCTCGGCGACCGCCAGATCCGCAATCTCCCCCTTCACCTCGACGAAAATCGTCCGCATCAAGCCGCCCTTGAGCGACAGCACCATGATCAGCCGTTCCGCCGATGCGCGCACCAGCTCCAGCCGCTCCAGTACCGTCGTCTCGAGGCGCGGTCCAAGGGCCACGCCCAGCTCCTGGGTCAGCACGCCCAGGCTCTGCGCGGCGCGCCGCAGAATCGTCTCGATCGTGGAATGGCTCGCCGAGAGATCCTCGCGCAGTCGCTCCCGTTCGGCGACCACGATGGCTCCAGCGGGGGAGTTGAGGAGCGAATCCACGTACGCGCGGTACGCCTTGTCCGTGGGGACGCGGCCGGCCGAGGTGTGGGGATGGCTGAGAAACCCCTTTTCCTCCAGGTCGCTCATCGTGTTCCGGATGGTGGCCGGCGAAACGCCAAGGCCGAACCTGCGCGCGATCGCATTTGATCCTGCGGGCTGCGCGGTTTCTACATACGATTGGATGACCGCCTCGAGGACCC